>CAVFAM010000155.1:0-7056 GCA_963620375.1 Bacteroidaceae bacterium | reverse complement strand
ATTATAATACTCAAGGGCACTCCGGTCTGTATACTTATCCTTCTGATAATTTTTGGATGCAGACACCCTGTCTACAAACATCTCACAGACATATTTAATAGGCATTTTCATGCCAGCCATGCCTGAATGTTCTTTCTTGTCACCATCATCCTTTGAGGATGGAATATCATAATCAATCCAATATTCCAGATGATGCTTGTTCCTGCCCTTGTGATGGAGCCAGGCTGAGGAATAGCCCTTATCCATTCTCTCTGCATTGTTTGGACTCATATAACCCTGATAATATTTACAGCCCACAAGAAACTCTGTAGGACTATACTTTGACAAATCGTGAAGCAGCCCCTGCTTGTATAATCCGATTTTGAAGCAGCCAGCTAATACCAGATTTTTATGTCTGGTTATAGTGCAAAAATGTTTCCATGCTTTCATTTTACTTACCTACCAATATACATATTGCCTGTGGATTCATTGTGACAAATTCCTGATTATCATATAGTACAGGCTCATCATAAAATGTCTCCTTTTTCTGGGAAGAATCTGCCACAAGGTACCATTTCTTCTTTTTGCCGATTTTAGGAAGCGCAAGCTTTTCCCTGTAGGAATAGAAATTGTATCCTATATAGACAAACTCCTTATTATCCTGCACCGGAGAGTATTCTCCTGCATACATTATGCCTACACACTGCTTGTTAAGCTCACTGCCTGTCACCCAGGCATTTTCTCCATGGAAGGACAAATCCGGATATCCATAGGATTTGTAATCGCAGAACTTAAATGGCTCTCCCAATGATATAATCGGGTGCTCTCTTCTAAATTTGATAAGCTTCGCCAGAAAATCAAGCTCTTTTTTATGATTTCTCTCATTTTTCCAGTCAACCCAGCCCACCTCATTGTCCTGACAGTAGGCGTTATTGTTGCCCTGCTGGGAATTTTTGATTTCATCTCCCGACCAGAGCAGAGGAACTCCCTGGGCAAGGAAGGTCATCATCATGGCATTCTTCCATTTGAGATTTCTCACTTCCCTGATAAACTTCTTTCTGCTTGGCCCCTCCTCACCATAATTGTTGCTGTAGTTCCACTGGCTGCCGTCAGCATTAGCCTCGCCATTTGCTTCATTGTGCTTATCGTTGTACATGAACAGGTCTGCCAGGGTAAAGCCGTTATTATTGGTCATATAGTTAATATAGCCCAGACTGCTTCCCTGCTTTCTCTGCTGATCCAAAAAATCATTCATGGAACCATTCATATGGTTTAATATTTTTCTGGCTGGATAGAGATATTCATCCTTGTATACAAACAAGGTCTTGTATTTCTTGTCATTTGGAATAATATTTTCATCAAATGAGGTATAAAATATCTTGGTTCTGCTTAAAAGAATATCCTGTACAATCGCTGTAACCGGCAGATTGTCACCCAGCAGATGAAATCCGTCCACATGATACTCTCTGACCCAGAATCTTAGGGCATCAAGAATCATATTATGGTTGGTATCAGCAGGAAAATACATCTCAAGAATACACTCCATGCCATTGCTGTGAAGGTCTTTGATAAGGCTCTTAAACTCACAGGCTGCCCTGTGCGGTTCATGGGCATATGAAGCCTTTACAGCAAAATAACTGCCTGCACCATAGCCCCAGTAATTAAGCTTAAGAGGCTCATCCTTGTCTGCTTCAGGCAGTATTATATCTCCCTTATCCGTTTCCCATCTGGCATAATCAGGTGTCTGGCTTTTAACAGGTATATCAAGCTCCTCAAACTCATACACAGGCATAAACTCTATGGATGTAATGCCAAGCTTCTTCAGATAATTAATCCTGCTCCGCACTCCTTCAAATGTACCCGCATATTTTTTATTAGATACATTTGCCATGGAAAAGCCCCTGACATGGAGCTTGTACATAATCATATCCTGCTTTGATATTTCCGGAGCCACATCATCCGACCAGTCAAAATCGTCATTCCCTACATAGCCATTCACATCATAATCAGAGTCCTTACGGGCACTGTCGTTCCATTTTTCCCGTCCTGCTATGGCCTTTGCGTATGGGTCTACAAGCTTTTGTCCATTTATCTGATAATAATAGAGAAAGCTCTCTGCCTCAATCCCACATATCTGTACTGACCGCAGTGAGCCAAGGCAGAAATTTGCAGGCACACGAATCAAGTCCGCTGCCTTATCATCTTCATATTTAATAGCAATACAGCATTCATCCTCTTTTTCGCCCTCAAAGGTAAAAGTATAGTCACTACCTCTTCTTTCAACTCCCAGACTGGCATAATCGCCCTCTTTAATAATATATCTCATGCTGCACCACCTTATCTGTCTACAATATTTATAATTATACAAGCTTTTAAAGTTTTTGTATAGAATTATTTCTGTATATAATATATAATATGTCTACCTGAAAAAATAGAAAACATTATGAAAAGAGGTTATTTATGGCAAAGGACGAAAAGGTAACACCAGTTACAGAGGACGAAATTGACAATATCCGTGTGACCCTTGATTTGGATGACGGTTCTGTAGAGTGCAAGATACTCACTATCTTTGAAGCTGGCAATCAGGACTATATAGCACTTGTACCCTTAGATGACAAGGGCAACGAGAACGCTGACGGAGACGTGTACTTATATAGATATTTTGAGGATGAAGAGGGACTCCCATCCATAGAAAATATTGATTCTGAGGATGAATACGAAATCGCCGCAGACAAGTTCGATGAAATCCTTGATGACGAAATGTTTGATGAGATGTAACAGCTTCCTCACATTATGACACATAAAAAGGAACCTCTATTCAGGTTCCTTTTTTTCATGCCTCACCTTTGTCTCATTGATAAACCTTGATATTGCAGTGTTTTTGTCATTGATTGATTTTACTGAATACAGACTCAGTCTTGTCTTGGCTCTGGTCATTCCCACATAGAAAAGCCTGCGCTCCTCCTCTATATCCTTGTCCAAAACAGCCTTTTTATAAGGCATAATCCCCTCATTTACATCCAGTATAAAAACATGCTCATACTCAAGTCCCTTGGCACTGTGGAGGGTGGATATAGTAACAGCATCAGGGTTAGCTGCCTTAAGCTCCGCAAGCCGCTTTATCTCCTCTGTATACGCCTTTATGTGCTCATCCCACTCTTCGTAGGTCTTATAGCCCTTGGCTCCCGACTGGATTTCCTCTAAGATGTCAAACAGCTCATCCTTATTCATGCTCCTGTACTCAGCATACTCTATGAGAAAATCATCATAGCCTACGCCCTTTCTGATGTAGTTTATGGCAGCATAAGGGTTCATCCTCGAGAGCATCTTAAGGTCATACTCAAGCTTTTCAATTCTCTCCGCTATCCAGGGCTGCTCATCATAGAGCTTTATCCATTCATCAAAGGCAACCGTCTCCTCACAGAGGGAATTTCTGCTCAGATACCTCTTGGGTCTGTTCATAATCTGGTAAAAATCCCTGCGGTTTCTGCCTCCTGCAGCAATCTTTAAATATGTAAAAATATCTCTGGCAATCCAGTGCTCGTAGAGATTTGGAATCCTGTCCTTGGTCTTAAAGGGCAGATTGTACTCCATAAGCTGCTCAATAAGCTGCCTCGGCTGGGTATTTGTACGCATAAGTACTGCTATATCCGAAAATGCTGCCCCCTGCTTTATGAGCTTGTCTATCTCTCTTATGAGATACAGGTTTTCATCCTTTCTGCTCTCAAAGCTTATGTACTCTACGGGAGTGTCATCTGTCCTGGCTGGTATTATATCCTTGTCAAACCTTTCATTATTATATGATATTAAGTTTTTGGATGTCTCCACTATGTATCTGCCACATCTGTAATTAGTATCCAAAAGCACCTGTCCTGCATCCGGATAATCCTTTGTGAAATTAAGCATGATTTCAGGCTTTGAGCCTCTGAACCTGTATATGCTCTGGTCATCATCCCCCACAATAAAGAGGTTATTCTCCGGCAATGCCAGCAGCCTGATTATCTCATACTGGATACGGTTAATATCCTGAAACTCATCAACCAGTATATACTTGTACTTATCCTGCCAGAAGGCTAATATATCAGGTCTCTGGGTCAGCAGCTCATATGTATAGGTCAGCATATCGTCAAAATCTATAAGCCTGCTTCTTGAGAGACAGCCCTCATAGTCCTTATATATTTTTCTGAATATCTCAGCACTGCACTGGGCAGAGTAAAAGTGCTCCAAATCAATCTGTCCGTTTTTTATGGTGCTTATCTCTCCAAAGAGATTTGATATAATCTCATTTTCATCATTGTATTCCAGATTATAGTTAGACAGGATTTCTCTCATAAACCGGTATCTCTGCTCATCAGTCACTATGTTTGAAGCCTTGAAATTATAGGCATATTTCAAAATAGTAAAAAATACAGCATGGAAGGTACCAAAGGTCACCTTGGAAACAGTCTCCCCGGTAAGCTTTAGAAATCTATCCCTCATCTCCATGGCAGCAGCCTTTGTGAAAGTAATCACAAGAATATTTGAAGGATTCACATCATATTCTGTTATAAGTGTTTTCGTTCTCTGTGTGATAACTGCGGTCTTTCCTGAACCGGGACCTGCAAGAACAAGCATAGCGCCATCCCTATGGGAAATGGCGCCTGCCTGAGATTTGTTAAACTTCATTTAATAACTCAATACCCTTCTTGATTCTGGCAATTGACTCCTCTTTGCCAAGTACCTCCATCAGCTCTGTTGCTCCACCTGGTGTCATCTGTTTTCCAGATACAGCTGTTCTGATTGGCCACATAACATATCCGTTCTTGCAGCCCTTTTTAGCTACATAATCGCAAAGCACTGCATAAAGTGCATCATTGCTGTAGTCCTCCTGTGCCTCAAGAATAGGAAGAACCTCTGTCAGAACCTCAAGTGAAGTCTGTGCATTTGTCTTCATCTTCTTGTGTGTATACATATCTACACTGTACTCAGGAAGCTCCTCAAAGAAATCAATATGCTCTTTGATGTCTGGGAAGATTTCTATACGGGACTGAACCATCTTAGCAATCTTCTTTAAATCATAATCCTTAGTAACAACTTCCCTGATATATGGCTCAGCCATCTCATAGAAGGTGTCAAAGTCAAGCTTCTTGATATACTCGCCATTCATCCACTTAAGCTTGGTATAGTCAAATACAGCTGGTGACTTGCTCATATGGTGATAGTCAAACTTCTCAACAAGCTCATCAAGGGACATAATCTCCTGATTATCAGCAGGACTCCATCCCAGAAGGGCAACAAAGTTTACAACAGCCTCTGTCAAAAATCCCTGCTCTAATAAGTCCTCAAAGGATGAGTGTCCGCTTCTCTTTGAAAGCTTCTGGTGATTTTCATCTGTAATCAGTGGGCAGTGAACATAAACTGGAACATCCCAGCCAAAAGCCTCATAAAGTCTGTTGTATTTTGGAGATGATGAAAGATACTCATTTCCTCTTACAACATGTGTGATTCCCATTAAATGATCATCTACAACATTGGCAAAATTGTAGGTTGGGAATCCATCAGACTTGATAAGAATCATGTCATCAAGCTCTGAATTATCTACTGTGATATCACCATATATCTCATCCTCAAAGGTTGTAGTACCCTCTGTCGGATTGTTCTGTCTGATTACATATGGCTTGCCGGCAGCGAGGTTTGCCTCAACCTCCTCCTTTGACAAATGCAGGCAGTGCTTGTCGTAGATTGAAATCTCCTTGCCTGCTACTGTAGTCTTTAAGCTCTCAAGTCTCTCCTTGTCGCAGAAGCAGTAATATGCCTCTCCCTTGTCTATAAGCTTTTTAGCGTACTCAAGGTAGATTCCAGCAGCCTGTCTCTCACTCTGCACATAAGGACCACATCCGCCGTCCTTATCTGGTCCCTCATCATGGACAAGACCTGTTTTCTCAAGTGTTCTGTTGATAATATCGACAGCTCCCTCAACAAGTCTCTCCTGGTCAGTGTCCTCTATTCTTAAAATGAAATCTCCACCCTCATGCTTTGCAATCAGGTAAGCATATAATGCTGTACGAAGATTACCTACATGCATTCTTCCCGTTGGGCTAGGTGCAAATCTGGTTCTTATTTTACTCATCAGTATATCTCCTCTATATAAATGTTATCCTTTGGAATTATACTCCAAATCCTTTAAATTATCAATGTCAAAAAGCATTAATCAAAGGACGGATTGAAGCTGTAGAAGTTTTTGCTGTTCAAATCATCCTGTATCATTCTAAGCCCCTCTCCAAATCTCTGGAAATGCACTATCTCACGCTCCCGCAAAAATCTGATTGGGTCTGCCACCTCATTGTCCTTTACCAGACGCAGGATATTGTCATAGGTGGTTCTGGCTTTCTGCTCCGCAGCCATATCCTCCACAAGGTCTGTTATCGGGTCGCCCTTTGACTGGAATTCACAGGCATTAAATGGTATGCCGCCTGCTGACTGTGGCCAGAGGGCGCCAGTGTGGTCGATATAATAGGCACCCAGCCCTGCCTTGTCAAGCTCCTCGGCACTTAAGCCCTTTGTCAGCTGTCTGATGATGGTACCAATCATTTCGAGATGGGCTAATTCTTCAGTTCCAATATCAGTCAAAAGCCCCACCACCCTGTTATTACTCATGGAATACCGCTGTGACAGATACCTCATGGATGCCGCAAGCTCTCCGTCCGGACCACCAAACTGTGACATAATCACCTTGGCAATCTCTGCGTTAGGGCAGCTTATATTTACCGGATACTGTAATCTCTTTTCATAACTCCACATTATCTCATTCCCCCTTCACTATTATCCCAAGGATATGGTCCTTCATTCCAGTCCCACTCAGATAGCTTTGACACATTGCATAGGGAGAAAGCTCCATACTTTGTCTCATATCTGCTTTTTGCCATCTTAATCACCTCCCTGCACTGGTTATAATACTCCAGTGCATCCTTGTCATCAGGGTGTGTATCAAGATAAAGCATCATATCATCAGCACAAAAGCTCAACTGGTTAACCCACATGAAAAGCTGTTCGCGGCTTAAATTATCTAAATCTTTCATTTACGCCCTCCCTCTTTCC
>CAVFAM010000154.1:0-5794 GCA_963620375.1 Bacteroidaceae bacterium | reverse complement strand
TGATAAGGGCAAAACTCTTCTTAAACATATTTTTAAGCTCATCATGATTACCTGCACCATAGTTGTAGCTGATAACAGGGGCACTTCCGATGGAATATCCAAAGAATATAGCAATAAATACAAAGTTTACATACATGATAGTGCCATAGGCAGCCACACCATTTTCACCGGCTATCTTCATAAGCTGGACGTTGTAGAGTGAGCTGACAACAGAGCTTGAGAGATTGGTCATAAGCTCAGATGAACCATTCACACAGGCTTTAAGCAGCACATCCTTGCGGAAATGAGTCCTGCCAAGCTTAAGCAGGCTTGTGTTTTTCCTTGCAAAATAAAATATAGGAAAGGAACCGCCCAAAATCTCACCGCAGACAGTTGCAATAGCGGCACCCTTTAAGCCAAAGCCTAAAGTTCCCACAAAGAGCCAGTCCAAAAACATATTTGTGACACCGGCAGAGATAATAACGGCAAGTCCGAGCTTGGGTTTCTCTGCTGTTACGAAAAAGCTCTGGAATACGTTTTGAAGCATAAAAAACGGCATGGAGATAAAGCAGAGCCTGCCGTAGAGTATGCAGTTGTCCAGGAGCTCACCGGAAGCCCCCAGAAATCTTGCAACATTAGGGACAAATAAGGCTCCAAGTAATGAGAAAAGCACGCCAAATATTGCTGTCACATACACAAGCATTGAAAAATACTCGTTAGCAAGCTCCTTTTTACCCTCTCCCAGAGTCTTGCCTACCAGGGCACTTCCTCCTGTTCCAATCATAAAGCCAAGGGCTGAGATTGCCATAAGGAGTGGTAAAATCAAGTTGATTGAAGCCAGAGCTGTCTTACCGACATAGTTAGACACGAATAAGCCATCCACAACGCTGTAGATAGATGTAAAAATCATCATGACTATTGATGGTAAAACGAATCGCAATAGTTTCTTGTAAGTAAAATGTTCTGATAATTGTATTTGCATAGTTCACCTCTATAAATAAATTAAATCAAAGCTTTGAGAACTGCTCACGCAGACTGGAAAGATACCTGTTGTTTAATTCCAGCATTTTCTCTGTATCACTTGCCGGCATGCTCTCAAAGACTGCATTTTCCAGCTCAAAAATCGGGTCTATCAGGGTATGAAGCTTCTCTTCACCAAGGGAAGTCAGGCAGATATTGACGCTCCGCCCCTTGCCGGGCTGCAATTCCACCAGACCATTTTTCTCCAGGTTCTGTATGGCAGAATGGACTGTCTGCTTTGGAATAAAGGTTGCATCACAGATGTATTTCTGGGTGCAGCAGTCACCAGATTCGCAGATGGTATAAAAAATATCAAAGACACTGTTTGAAAGCCCAAGCTTTAAGGCGGCATCCCTGTAAATCATATTAAATTCCTTAAAAATACGGTTGAATTCCTGCAGGGCAGGACTGATGTGGACTGTGTTTTTTGTCATAAAAGCCTCCTGAGTCCGATTTCGTACTCGTGCCAGTATAGTACGAAATCGGACTTGAGTCAAGAGGGAGTTTGTATTAATTGTAGTACTTTGTGGCGAACTGGATAAAGCTCTGCATCTGGGTGGAGAGGTGGCGTCCCTTTTTCCAGACTATGCCGATGTCAGTTTTAATCGGAGGGTCAAGAGGGATAGCCTTAAACTTCAATAAGCCTGCCATAGTGCTGCTGTAGAGGAAGCAGCCCACATTACCGGTACGCAGAAAGTTGATAATTGTGTAGAGCTGGCTGCCCTGCATAATGATATTTGGGGTGACACCATGGGAGTCAAAGCGGGAGCGGAGCAGGGCGTTCTGCACAGAGTCCTTGTTGAAAAGGATGATGTTTTCATTGTCAAAATCCTCTGGGCTGACGGTCTCTCTGTCTGCAAGATGGTGGTTTTTGGCGGCGCAGAAGACCAGCTGGTCGTGAAGCAGAATCTGGCTGTCCAGCTGGTCTATATTGTACATTTCCATGTTTACCAGAGCCAGGTCAAGCTGTTCATCCATAATCATTTTGCAGGCACGGACAGAACCATACTCAATCAGCGATACATGGTAGTCCGGGTATTCCTTCTGATATGCGTCCAGCATGCCCGGAAAAAATATGCTGCTTAATATAGGAGGAATCCCGACTCTTAGGGGCTGCTTGTTTTTGCCAAGACTGCTAAGCTCAAACTGCATATCATTGCAGTACTGCAGGATATAGCTGGCACGCTCATAGAAGCGGGCACCATCCTCGGTGAGCGACAGCTTGTTGTTTATTCTTGTAAATAAAGTAATGTCAAACTCTGCCTCGAGCTCCTTAATTGCAAGAGATATGGCTGGCTGGGTGACATAGAGCTCGTTTGCGGCTCCTGTGATGCTGTGACAGCGGCAGGTCTCGCAGAAATACTTAAGCTGTGTAAGTGTCATAGTGGATTTATCCTCCCTGTTATTTTGCTTTAAATCACATTTAACAAGACAAGAATACCATAAAAAATATTTATGGTAAACTAAAATTCATTAAATAGACAAATAATATAAGCTGATATAGAATCAAATTATCAAATAACGAACTACAAATTAATCGGCCGATTAAAGAGAGCAAAAAGGAGGAGATGAAATGTCAGGATCAACTATTACAATTCTGTTTTTGATATTTGCGATAGTTAGTTTTGTACTTGAAAAAATCCCATTGGGATTAACGGCAACGATTGTAGCGATAGGATTAAATGTTACGGGAGTTTTAGACACAGCAACAACTTTTAAGGGATATGTGAACAGCAACGTCATCTTGTGCGTGGGAATGTTCGTGGTAGGTCAGGCCCTGTTTGAGACAGGAATGGCAAATAAGATAGGCGGCGTAGTCACAAAATTTGCAAAGACGGAGCGTATCCTTATAGTTGCCATAATGGTAATTGTTGGAGTAATGTCAGGATTTTTGTCAAACACAGGAACAGCAGCAGTGCTCATTCCGGTAGTGTGTGGAATAGCAGATGAGTCGGGATACTCAAGAAGCCGCCTGCTTATGCCGCTTGTGTTTGCAGCAGCACTTGGAGGAAACTTATCAATCATAGGAGCACCTGGAAACCTGATGGGAGTCAGTGCTTTACAGGATTTGGGATACAAGACAAGCTTTTTCATGTATGCACCAATTGGAATCCCAATGCTGGTTGCAGGAATTTTGTATTTTGTATTTATAGGCTATCACTTTTTGCCAGAAGGGGCAGGAGATAAGCTTAGTCAGGCAGAGAGCAAGGATGAATTTGCGGATGTGCCAAAGTGGAAACAGGTTGTATCACTTGTAGTACTTGTATTAGTTATCTTAGCAATGATTTTTGAGGAGCAGATAGGAATTGCAATTCATGTATCTGCATGTATCGGAGCCTGTGTTTTAGTACTCACAGGAGTTATCTCAGAAAAGGATGCCTTAAAGTCGATTGATTTAAAGGTAGTGCTTTTATTCGGAGGCTCACTTGCACTGGCAAGCGCCCTGGATGAGACAGGAGCAGGACTTCTGATAGCAGATAAAATCGTTGGAATATTAGGAGAAAATCCAAATCCGATTATCCTGCTTCTTGTGATTTTTATAGTTACATGCTTACTTACAAACTTTATGTCAAACACAGCAACCACAGCCCTTATGGTGCCGATTGCGGTATCTCTGGCAAACAGCCTTGGAGCAAATCCGAGAGCAGTAGTAATAGCAACTGTAATCGCCGGTTCATGTGCCTATGCAACACCGATTGGCATGCCGGCAAACACAATGGTAGTAGGACTTGGAGGATACAAATTTAAGGATTATGTGAAATCAGGATTGCCATTAATCCTTGTATCATTTGTATTATGTATGATTTTGTTACCAATTCTTTTCCCGTTTTATTAAATAATATTTGGAGGTAGATGATATGAAAGAGCAGGAATTAAAGAGATTAACAGATATGATTGCAGATTTTGTGGGTCATATTGGAAAGAAATTACCGGATGATGTTGTCGCAAAATTAGAGGAGCTTGCAGCAAAAGAGGATGCAGCACTTCCAAAGGTCTTGTATGAGACAATGACCAAAAATCAGGGACTTGCAGTGGAATTAGACCGCCCAAGCTGTCAGGATACAGGAGTATTACAGTTCTGGTTAAAGTGTGGAACAAATTTCCCTTACATCAATGAGTTAGAGGACTTACTCACAGATGCAGTGGTACAGGCAACATTTGCAACACCACTTAGACACAACTCAGTCCAGACCTTTGACGAGTACAACACCAAGAAAAACGTAGGAAAGGGAACACCAACAGTATGGTGGGATATTGTTCCAAACAGTGACAGCTGTGAGATTTATGCCTACATGGCAGGCGGCGGATGTACACTTCCGGGAAAAGCAATGGTGCTTATGCCAGGCGCAGGCTATGAAGGAATCACTGACTTCGTATTAGACCAGATGACAACATACGGACTTAACGCATGTCCTCCACTTCTTGTAGGAGTAGGTGTAGGAACATCAGTAGAGACAGCAGCCCTTAACTCTAAGAAAGCCCTTATGAGACCAATCGGCTCACACAATGACAATGCAAACGCAGCTAAAATGGAGAAGCTCTTAGAGGACGGAATAAACGAGATTGGACTTGGACCACAGGGAATGGGTGGTAAATACTCAGTAATGGGTGTAAATATCGAGAACACAGCCCGTCATCCATCAACAATCGGAGTAGCAGTAAATGTAGGCTGCTGGTCACACAGAAGAGGACACATTGTAATAGATAAAGACCTGAACGTAAAATGTGATACACATTCAACATGGAAGTTCAATTAAGGAGGTATTTGTAATGGTTGAAATCAGAGGCGATAAAAAGGTATTGGTAACACCTGTAAGCAGGGAAGATTTAGAGGATATTAAAATCGGAGATATTGTATGGCTGGACGGAGACTTGATGACATGCCGAGACGTAGCACACCGCAGACTTGTAGAGTATGGCAGAGAGCTTCCTTATGATATAAAGGACAAGGCTATTTTCCATGCTGGTCCAATCGTTAGAAAAATCGAGGGAACAGATGATGACTATGAGATGGTATCAGTAGGACCAACAACATCTATGAGAATGGAAAAATTCGAGTATGAGTTTACCAAGGAAACTGGTGTCCGTGTAATCGTAGGAAAAGGTGGAATGGGACCAAACACAGAGAGAGCATGTAAGGAATTTGGCGCAATCCACTGTGTATTCCCAGCTGGCTGTGCAGTAGTTGCAGCTACAGAGGTAGAGCGTATAGCAGAGCATCACTGGGATGAGCTTGGTATGCCAGAGACATTGTGGTGCTGTAAGGTAAAGGAATTTGGACCACTTATCGTGTCAATTGATGCAAATGGCCGTAACCTCTTTGAGGAGCAGAAGGTCATCTATAATGAGAGAAAAGAAGCTGCAAAGCAGAAGATTTATCCAGAAGTTAAGTTTATAAAATAAATTTATTATAAGAAATAATCAACATTTTGCTATTTATATGCCATAGAAAGAGGGTGCAGAGGGTTCTGCATCCTCTTTCGTTTTGTTGTTCTGCATCCAGAGAAAATGCTGGTGATAGGTTCGGTTGATAAAATAGGTTGCTGAAATAATTAAAATTACTACTTGCATTTGAAGTGTTAGTGTGCTAAAGTGACTTTAACGCAAAGGAGCGTTCGAAAGAACTTCCTTTGCGTTATTTTTTTTGTACAGGAGGATGATATTATGAAAAAGACCAAAGCAGTTTTAGCCTTGCTCTTAGCTGGAACTATGGTGCTTGGTTCTGTAGGTTGCGGAAGCAATACTGCATCAGGAACAGAAAGCACCACAGCTTCTGGTACAATGGCAGCAAGTT
>CAVFAM010000153.1:0-6979 GCA_963620375.1 Bacteroidaceae bacterium | reverse complement strand
ATTGAGCTTATTCTGCTATTGCAGAAGAGCCACAGACCTGAGCTCCATGCAAATACTCCAAGCACAACCAGAATCCTGTTCCTGTCGTCGGATTTTCTCAGGTTAATTCCCGCAAGTATGGAGAAAAAGCCAAATAACATCAAAAATGAAACTATCATTATTGAGAAAAGATTACCACCAACAAAAATCTGAGGAATCCTCTCTGTATTTACGAGTGAAATTGTATCAAAGGATGTGAAGGAATTGTCCTCTCCGAAGGTAAATCTCATGGTCAGGGTTTTTCCTCTATAATCCTCTGGTAAACCAATCCAGATAATTCCGTTTCCAAGTAAATTACCACGCTCGTAATTATCTACATTATAACTTTCAAACATTTTACCATCCAGAAAGACCTCAAGCATGCTATAGCGCAAAAGCATTGAGATAGAGCTTAATCTGAATCCATCATCATTCAATACCCTTGATATTTCAATCGTCTCTCCCCTTTTCACATCAGAGAAAAACATCCTGGAGAGGTCCACATCCTCTCTTGTCTCCCCGTCGATGGTGACTGTCCAGTGCTCATTCAGGGGAATCTGATTCTGGTCTACTATTTTATTAATCTGTAGCTGCACAAATACCAGCAGTACAACAGTCGCTATTATAAACAGTATCATGTGAACTGCTGTTGAAATGTGTCTTTTAGACATATTTACCTCTCAATCTATTATTACATCGGTTTTGCAAACAAGAAGCCCTGGAACAAGTCTGCTCCCAGCCTGTAGAGACAGCCATACTCTCCCTCTGTCTCGACGCCCTCTGCAAGCACAGTAATTCCTTTTTTGTGAAACTCATTGATAAAATATTTCACATCATTCTGCTTGCTGATTGATTTATCTATATCACTGATTAATTTTCTATCCAGCTTTACAGTTTTCGGCTCATAGTAGTCTACCGAATCAATATCATTGTGTCCTGTTCCAAAATCATCCAGAGACACCTCTATACCATCATAGACCTGTGTATGGGCATACTTTGTCTTCCACTTCCAGCGCTCGCCCTCAGTATACTCAAGGATTTCTATGACAAGCTTGTCCTTAATCGGTCTGAAGCACTGGGAATAGCATTGCGCCTCCTGTACGGAGAAGCACTCCGATGGAAAAGAGTTAATACAGAGCTTCTTGTCATAGTCTCTCATACGATAGGCTAATGTGGCACCAAAAAATGAAACCAGCTCAAGCTCATGGAGCCTGTCTGCCTCTCTCATTTCTTCTATATAATCAAGCACATTCTTTCCGCCCTCCGGACGCATAAGAGCCTCATAGCCAAATACGTCTCCTGTTCTATCGAAAATAGGCTGGAAAACAAAATCCACATTATATTTTAAAAGAATATTTTTTATATCATCACATACATTTAACTCAGCAAAGGGAATCACTTACAGTCTGCCTCCTTGGTTCTGGAATTTTCTGCCATAAAAGAATACCACCTTATCAGATATATTTCAACAAAATTGGAATCATTCTTCCCATATCTATCGGTTTGGCAACATGGTCGTTCATTCCAAACTCCAGGGCTTTCTTCCTGTCCTCTGCAAAAGCATTGGCAGTCATTGCAATAATAGGAATACTGGCTTTCTTTTTATTGGAAAGCTGTCTGATTTTTCTTGTGGCATTATATCCATCCAGAACAGGCATCTGGACATCCATCAAAATAAAGCTGTAGTAATCATCCGAAGCCTTCTCAAGCATCTCTGTACACACGACACCATTCTCTGCACGCTCCACCAGCATACCATGCTCTGACAAAAGCTCAATGGCAATCTCAGCATTAAGGTCATTATCCTCTGCAAGCAGGACATGCTTTCCCTGCAGATTTGCCTCATCATCCTCAAACACCACCTGCTTGGGCTGAGTGTCCTCGTAGCTTGCAATCCGGCATGGAAGCTTGATTGTAAATGTGGTTCCTACGCCTACTGCGCTTGCCACACCGATTGTTCCGCCCAGCATATCCACGATTTTTCTCACAATTCCCATACCAAGACCTGTGCCCTCTATTCCACTTGTGGTAGAATTCCGCTCTCTGGTAAAGGCTTCAAAAATATGCTCCTGAAACTCCTTTGACATACCTATTCCAGTGTCCTCAATTATCAGCTCATTGGTTATATGCTCATCATCCAAATCATCTATCTGTCTGATAGTGCAGGTGATTGAACCTCCCTCAGCAGTATATTTGATTGAGTTGCTCACAATATTTAAGATAATCTCCGTTACCAGGGTCGTATCCATGTACACATATGGATGTGTTATCTCTTTTGATACAGAAAGCTTCAGGTTCTTTTTTTCTATATCAGGCTGAATCATGGTAAGACAGGTGTCTATTGTGCTTCCTGTCTCGACCGCTGTCTCCTCAACAACAGTTTTGCCAGATTCTATACGGGAAAGCTCTAATACATTATCGAGTATAGACAGCATTTTGCCACCGCTTATCTGTATCTTGTCAAAGCACTCATCTGTCTTTCTGGAATCAGAAAGATTTTTACGGCCTATTTCTGCAAATCCAAGTATGGCGTTCATCGGCGTTCTGATGTCATGGCTCATATTAAAGAGGAAGGTAGATTTTGCCTCATTTGCAGCATTCGCTGCAGCTGCCGCCTCATGCAGCTCATGCTGCCTTACGGCTTCTGTCTCCCTCTGCTTTCTATATATGTAGACAATGATAATAGTAAAGGCTATAAGTATGAGTACCATAATTATAGCAATTCCTAATGTTCTTCCATTACTTCTCGAAAGAAAAGTATAGGTGTCCTCCATATCTATCTCTATACACAGGGCACCGACTACATCCCCGGAGCCATCTGTTGCATACACAGGATAACAGGCTGTAAATATATGTCCCCATGTGGTATCTATGATATCCTGGGAATATGTGGTCTCACCATTTAGGGCAGATGAAATATAAGGAATCATTTCCTCCTCTATATAGGTGCCCGGATAGGCAAAGTCCTCTGCATCCAAATCCAGCCCATCTACCAGATATACCAGCTTTCCATCTGCGTTTCTGCCGGCAGTATACAGATAACGTGTAGAGTTTAAGCTTCTAAGCTCATTCAGCATCTGTTGCAGTTCCATATACCGGTCTGACTTCATATCATCTGTGGAAGTTATTGATGTGAAATCATCTCTTGTGAACTTGTTTGAAACCAGTGTACTCATGGCATCAGAGCACTTGGTGTCCCGCTCCAGTGCATACTCAAGTATTGAAGTGGTATAGCTTCTCTGTATTGCAAAGGTGTATGCCAGAAAGAGAAAGCCAATAACGAGAGACGCCATAATCACATCCAGTGCCATACGATATTTACTTTTCATCATAAAACGCCCTCGCCTGCCTGCCTGCCTGCCTGCCTGCCTGCCTGCCTGCCTGCCTGCCTGCCTACAGATTGTATTTTCTCGTCTGTCATCCGTCAACCTCCAAATTTATCTATACCCACTAACTACTGTAAGAAGCTCCTAATCGCTTTTACATAATCGTCCACCTTAATCACAGTGGACAAATGTCCTCCTGAAACATACTTAATCTCCGGATTGTGCATGAGCTTAATGAGATTTTTCTGCATCTCTCCCGAGAAGAAATCCTGGTCTGGCAGAATCAGAAGTATTTTGCCCTCCAGCTCTTTAAAATCTGCCTCAGTAACAGGTATCTGATTCATCAAATCCGCCAAAAGCCCTGATATATGCACATCTTTTTCCTGCGGATAGTCCTTGAAAATTGTCTCAAACATATCCTGGGCATATAAGACCTCATCCCTGTCCTCATTGCGGAGGTGGCTCATTCCTGCTTTGATAAGGCGTGGTTTAAGCTTTTCATAATTACAGTGCTTCATATAAAAGAGCATAAGGGGTGCCAGAAAATATTTTTTCTTAAGGCTCTTTATGGTTGCAGCATCCATGCCGCCTGTGGATACGAGAATAAGCCCTCCTACCTCACTGTGGTATTTCTGTGTGTAAATCTGGGCAACCATACCGCCGTCACTGGCGCCTACAAAAACCGGCTTTTCAATGCCTATCTCCTTAAAGAATGCATGCATACCCTTTACCAGCTCCTGATTGGTCTTAAGCTCCCGTGGATAGTCAAAGAGAAGGATGCGGTAGTCTGACGCCAGAGCGTCCACATAATTCATCCACATTTCCAGAGTATTCATTCCACCATTAAGCATTACAAGTGTCCTAGCATCCTCTTTGCCACTTAACACATATCTGAATCTGGCGCCCTCTACAGTGATATTCTCATATCTGTGAGCGGCTTTAAAAGCTTTTAGTTCTTCTGAGTATGACATACGATAACCTCCTTATTTTTTCAATACAAGCTGTAGTGTCTTTATAAAATTATCTATATTTATAGGCTTAGCCAGATGAGCATTCATCCCAGCCTTAATACACTTATCTATGTCCTCCTTAAAGGCATTTGCTGTCATCGCAATAATTGGTATACTGGCATTTCCGTTATCCAGGCTCCTGATTTGCTCCGTTGCCTCATAACCATTCATGACAGGCATCTGAATATCCATCAGTATGAGGTCATAATACAGCTCTGGCTTGCTATCTAAGGCTTCAAGGCATTTGCTTCCATTTTCTGCCCAGTCAATATCAAGCCCCTCTCTTGTGAGAATCTCTGTTGCTATCTCTGCATTTAAGGCATTATCCTCTACAAGCAGCACCTTCCTGCCCTTAAGGTCTACCGGCTCATCGCTGCTCTCATCTGTCATGTCATCCTGACTGTTCTCTCCGTCCTCTGCAATTAAAAATGAGAGGTAGATAGTAAATTTCGTGCCCTTGCCCAGCTGGCTCTCCACTTCGATATTTCCATCCATCAGGTCAACAAGTGCCTTTACTATCGGAAGCCCAAGACCTGCACCTGCTACCTTGCTCTCTGTGCTTGTCCTCTCCCTTGAAAAAGCCTCAAATATGTGGGGCAGATAGTCCTCATGCATGCCTATGCCGTTATCCTCAACTATGATGCAGTAATCCGCATAAGCCTCCCTGTCCTGTTCAAGCTCCTTTATGGTAAATAAGATTCTGCCATTATCCGGTGTATACTTAACAGCATTACTTAAAATATTAAGCACCACCTCCCTGAATTTGGTTATGTCACAGGTGATATTCTCATGCTTTATATCAAAGTCACATATAAAATCCAGATTTTTCTTGTCTATCTGTGGCTCAATGGCAGCATTTAATACTTTTATAAAGTTCCTAAGATTGCCAATTTCCTCCTTGAGCACCATTTTACCACTTTCAATCCTCGCCATCTCAAGGACATAATTGATGAGGGACAGCAGTAAATCACTTGATTCCTTTATCTTTTCTACATATCCCAACGCCTTATCGTTTGAGTCCAGATTGTCCTCAAGCAGCTCCGAATAACCAATTATGGCATTCATAGGTGTACGGATGTCATGACTCATGTTCAGTAAAAACTGTGTCTTAGCCTCATTTGCTGCATTTGCCTGCTTAGCAGACTTCTCAAGTGCCCTGGCATAAGCATTCTCATGATTTTTTCTAAGCTCTGCCTGCAAATAAATGAAAGCAAAAAACGCTGCAAAAGCCATGCTGAGTGTCACCTCAAGCACTCTGATGCGTGCAGGAATCCAGCCAGCCTTTGGATATATGTCGAAATACCAGGTGTCATTTGGCACACTGCATGGCACAGTCAAAGCATTTTCTATGTCACCATATCCATCATTCATGATAGTGACCTTGTTGCCCTCTGAATCCATCTTCCAGACATCAAACTGATAATTAGCCTCCTGCAGCTTATCCATCTGCAATTCGTTTAAGAAGCTGTCCCAGTTGAGAACAAGCATTGAAAAGCCCCAGAATTCATCATCCACATATATAGGGTCAAAAATTATCGCACCTATTCCACCCTGTCTGAGTTCAAATGGACCTGCTATGGTGTATTTGCCACTGTCTTTTGCTGTCTGGGCTTCTGAGCGCCTCTCCTTCATTTCAAGCATATTGAGTCCTATCGCCTTCTCATTGCCCTCATAGGGATAGGCAAACTCCACTATTCCATCTGGCGCCAGCTCATAGGCTTCTATGGTGTCTTTGTTTTTTATCATAAGACCAGCCAGCTTATTAAACTCAGCCTCATTCATGGTATGTCCCGATGAAATGATATTTTTTAGCAGGTCTGAATTTTCAAGATAACGCCCTATCTGGGTCTCGAGATTTCTGACCGAAGCCTCTGCGGTATAGGTAGCCTCAAGCTTACCCTCTTTCTCCTGAAATTTGTTAAACAGTTCAAACCCAAAATGGCATAATATAAGTATAACAAAGAAAAAAATTACAGTTCTGATTAGCAGCCATTTATTTCTCTTCAGTCTGTTTATATCCATAATGTGACTCAACTCCATTTATAATTACTGTGATAATAGAAATTGTCTGAGGATATGATTTTCCTCTTCTACAATTATCTTATCTATCGGGCGGTAACCCATAATTATTTTGAAGCTTTGCTCATCAGTATAAAGCCTTACAACAACAGTTTCAAAATATTCCATGCCTGCCTCGTTGGGGATAGTCCTGTGTCTGTAGGTAAAGCTGTCCTCTTCCTTAAGGCGTTCCATCAGAGTCTGTGCATTAAAGACCTTGAGGAAATTCGGGGCTGTCTCCTTTATAATTACATTTGCATAGCAGTACTTAATCCACTGGGAAAAGGATTCTAAGTCCTCCCTGTATTTTCTGGAATGGGCTGAGTGAGTAAAGCTGCGTTCCTTAATCAGCTCCATGGAATCATTCATCAAATCACAGCAGTAGGCAGCCGTGTAGTCCACACACAGCGCATTAAGCATCTGTTTTTCTTTTTCCTCGTAATTGACATATGCCACCAGATGCTCTGCCCTCTTTACTATATTGTAAAGTCCAATTGTGACCAGAATATATTCCATGGTATACCCAGCTGCGTATGCCACAAACATCTGCATCCTCGGACGTCCCTG
>CAVFAM010000152.1:0-5454 GCA_963620375.1 Bacteroidaceae bacterium | reverse complement strand
CCGCTGGTATTCATCCAGCATCCGGTTCACGACCTGGCCCTCCTTCAGGCCGCCGTGTCCCACTGCCGCCAGCACGGAATCCCAGTCCCGGAACCCGTATCTTCGCTGGACGGATTCCATATACTCGGGCTTGCGGATCTCGGAGTAATTGATGCCCTTGGTCTTACAATACTGATAGATCACCTCACGGCCCTTGACGATATTTTCTTCCTTGAACTCGCTCTTGAACCACTGGTTGATCTTCGTCTTGGCCTGGGTGCTTTTCACGATGGAGAGCCAGTCCCGGCTGGGGCCCTTGGAGTTCTGGGAGGTGATGACCTCCACCCGGTCACCGTTCTGGATCTGGTAATCGATGTTCACCAGCTTGCCGTTGACCCGGGCACCCACCATCTTATTGCCCACGGCGCTGTGGATGCTGTACGCAAAATCAATGGGTGTGGAACCCTTGGGCAGGTTCTTCACGTCGCCCGCCGGGGTGAAGCAGTAAATATTCTCTGCAAATAGATCCAGATCATTCTTTAACAGGGAAATGAATTCCCGGTTGTCCGACATGTCCCGCTGCCACTCCAGGATCTGGCGCAGCCAGTTTAATTTCTCCTCCTCCTGATCGGCAGAAGGCTTCTTGCCGTCGGAGGCTTCCTTATATTTCCAGTGGGCTGCGATACCGTATTCCGCTGTCTTGTGCATCTCGAAGGTCCGGATCTGGATCTCGAAAGGCTGGCCATTGGGGCCGATCAGCGTGGTGTGCAGCGACTGGTACATGTTCTGCTTTGGCATGGCAATATAATCCTTGAAACGTCCCGGAATAGGCTTATACTTCTCGTGCATTATTCCAAGCACTGCATAGCAGTCCTTTATTGATTCCACTATAATTCTGATTGCAAACAAATCATATATCTGGTCAAGTGTCTTATCCTGATTGACCATCTTCTTATATATACTGAAGAAATGCTTTGCACGGCCTGATATATCCGCCTTGATGCCTGCGTCAGTTACTGTCTTTCTGACTTCATCCACAAGCCCCTGGATATATTCATCCCTGACATTTTTTCTCAGGGCAATCTTCTCCACCAAATCATAGTAGGCATCAGGATAGAGATATTTCATTGACAAATCCTCAAGCTCTACCTTTATCTTGCTGATACCAAGCCTCTGTGCGATTGGACAGTATATATCCTGGGTCTCTCTGGCAATCCTAAGCTGGGCTTCCTTTGACTGGTACTTTAAGGTACGCATATTGTGGAGTCTGTCCGCCAGCTTTATAAGGATGACTCTGATATCCTTTGCCATGGCAAGGAACATCTTACGCAGATTTTCCGCCTGCATCTCAAGTCTGTCTGCATTCTTGTCCTTTGGATCCTTGTTGGAATTGTCTGTCAGGTGAAGATGCTGCAGCTTTGTCACGCCATCCACAAGCAGGAAAACCTCATCGCCAAACTCAGCCTTCATCTCATCGTCAGTCATAACCGTGTCTTCCAGCACGTCATGCAGGAGTCCTGCTGCTATGGTCTCCTTGTCAAGCTCCAAGTCTGCAAGTATAATCGCAACACACAGAGGGTGCATAATATATGGCTCGCCGGATTTTCTCACCTGTCCCTTATGGGCATCATAAGCCACCTTGTAAGCTTTCTCTACAAGGGATAAATCCGCCGATGGATGATATTTTCTGATGCTTTCCAGCAAATCGTTAAAGAGCTCGTCAGGACTGACAAATTCCTTGCTCTGTTTGATATTGCAGGTACTCGAACGAAATTCCTGCTCCAGTTTTTCCAATTCTTCTGTTGATATGTCTGCCAAATGTCTCACCTACTAACTTTTCCAAGCATTTATTAAGATATTCTAACATATAAAAAACGGATTGCAAAGCGAAAGTTAGTATCTAAAGCCTATGCCAGAAGTCTATTGCATCCGAAAGCCAGCCTTCGACAGAAAGCCCTATACCTAGTCCAAAGCTGTGACCACCAGTTTTTCCAAATTTGTACCCGCATGGTATTCCCAGTTTTACGCAGGTATCACGCATTAATATACTGTTGGCAAATGGTACAGTTCCATCATCCTCATTCGCAGTCAGATATACTGGTGGATAGCTTTCATCTAAGAAATCAACCAGATTATATGGGGCTAAATCCTCCCAGCCAAACTCTGCCCCGCCTATGCGGCGCAGGAATTCTCCCTGTCCCCTATGCACCGGATGTCCCACAGGAAATTTCTGGTATACATCATAAAAGCCTCTCATATCGCAGGCTGTATATCCAAGGAAAACCATCTCAGGCTTTGGCAGTCCAGCAGCCTTCCAGCCAAAGTTAGTTGAGCCTATCTCTCCTGAAAGAGTTGCTCCTGCCGAAAAGCCTCCCATAATATAATGCCCTTTTTCTACCCTAAAAGCCTCCGCATGCTCCTCAATAAACCGGATTGCCGTGTGCATATCTTCAATTGCCTTTGCTATAACAGGCTCCTGCTTGGTGCGGTAATACAAAACAAAGGCAGTGTAACCAAGGCGGTTTAGCTCTGCCGCAACCGCCATCCCCTCAATAAGTCCCCACTGGCGGTTAAATCCGCCTCCCGGAATAACAAGAGCATATGGTTTATTTTCTTCCGGTCCCGGGAAATGTAAGAGCACCGCCTTTTCCTTGTCCCACTGGCTGAGCCTTGTCTCCTCATCATATATATGGTAAACATAATTTTTGCCACTTGCAGCCAGCTCCTCCATGCGGTGTAAAGCTGGTACAAAGCCAACTGTCTCAAAGCCATAGTTCTTGAGCTGGTTGTTCCAGTGGTCTGGTGTCATATCCGTAAAGATATAAGATGCAAAATCTCCGTATGCTCCCGATTTTACCAAATCTCCAATTGTCATTTTCGGTGTAATTTCATGATACTTCATAGTTTCCTTGCTCCTTTTCTAATGATTACAAAATCGTCAGTCCTGTTTCGGATTCATCTTGCGATAGGCAGATGGTGATTTTCCAACGATTGATTTAAAGGTACGATTAAAATGAGTCAGGGAAGAGAAGCCTGTCCTCTCTGCAATTTTGGTAAAATTCAAATCAGTCTCTGCAATAAGCCTCTGGGCATGCAGTATGCGCAGAGTATTTATGTACTGCACAATTGTACGGTTTGTGTACTTTTTAAACTCATGACAGAGATAATACTCACTGACATAAAACTGGGCAGCGATGTCTGGCAGCCGGAGCTCATGCTGGTAATTGTTCTCAATATATGATACAACCTTTGCCATTCTGCTCTGAGTCTCAGGCTTTGGAGATACAGCTGTACTTCTCATAATAATTAATAATAGGGTATTGAGCAGATTTTCCATGACCGCTTCATGCAGGGCGTCATCCCTCTCCTGCTCACGCATTATCTCATTGAGCAGTGAATGTACTGTCGATGAAATCTTTGCTTCCGGCTCGTAAAGTCCACTGCTGTTTCTAAGCAGCTCAAGCAGTGCCGGAGACGCAATCGCAGCCTCTGTGAAATAAAGTACTGTTCTCTTAAAAGGCACATTCTTGTCTGAATAAGAGTAATGCATCACATATGGCTCAAAAATCATAAAGCTTCCGACCTGTGTCTCATACTGCTGTCCCTGCATTATATGGTGACGGGCACCGCCCTCCAAAAAGTACAGCTCATAATACAGATGATAATGTGAATGAGACATATTGTCATTCATCCCCTCCACACGCTGACAGGCAACACCTGCCCCATTTTCCATCAAAATGCCTGCTCTATCAACCATTTTTCTCTCCCTTTTGACCAAAATTCAAGTATCATCATAAGAAATCTTGTGCTATTTATCCACTTTTACCGCTCAAAATAGCAAGATATGTAAAGAAATACACCTCACATAGCAAAAACAGTGTAGCTTTGCTATTTTTGTTTTGCTACGATTTTAGCATAAACACAAGAGATGTACAAAACTTGTTTTAATCAATCAAGGAGGTGACAAATATGGCACTAATGGAAACTCATTATTATAGCTTTTCTCTGGGAAGCAACATCACGCTTAACGTGTTCGTCCCTACTCCGGGAAGCAGTGAGGAAATCACTCAGATGAACCACTCAGTAAAATATGATTATGAAGCGGGTCTGCCTGTTTTGTATCTACTGCACGGAGCCTATGGCGATGCCTTCTCATGGATTCGCTACAGCAATATTGACCGCTATGCCCAGGAGCGTGGAATCGTGGTGGTCATGGCATCCGCAGAAAATTCTTTCTATCAGGATTTAAAGAGTGGCAAGAAATACAAGACCTTCTTTACAGAAGAACTGCCAACCTTTATCCAGAGTGTATTTCCTGTCAGCAGAGACCGGGAGAAAACATTTGTTGCAGGATTTTCAATGGGAGGTTACGGAGCCTGGTATCTGGGCCTGAGCCGGCCTGATATTTATTCAAAGGCAGCCAGCATGTCCGGAGCCTTAGACATTGCAGGACTTTATCAGAGCTCAACCATTCAGGAAAATGAAAACAATCCATTTTCTTGGGAGGATTCCTTCGGAGACCCTGAAAAACTCTCTGGAAGTAAATACGACTTATTCGCCTTATATGATAAGGATGTGGCAGTTGGCTGTGTCCCGAAGCTGTATCAGGCAGTTGGATTTGATGATTTTCTCTACAATTCCAATCTCCATGTGAGGGATGAGCTTCAAAAAAGACAGGCAGACCTTGTATACAAGGAGGATAATGGCGGCCACGACTGGACATTCTGGGATAAATACATACAGGATATTTTAGACTGGCTTTTACAGTAGACACTTTACTATAAGTAAAAAGAAATGGAGAAAGTAAAATGAGTAAAAATAATAATGCGGCAGCTATAGCCCAGTTTGAGAAAAATGCCAAAAGACCATTTGGCTTACGAGATAAAATTGGTTACGCTGCAGGAGATTTTGCAAATGATTTAACATTCGTTATTGCTGCACTTTTTATGATGAAATTCTACACAGATGTCATGGGAGTCAGCACCGTTTTAGTTGGAACACTTATGATGGCAGCAAAGATTGTGGATGCCTTTACCGATGTGGCAATGGGACAGGTCGTTGACCGCTCAGGCTATACAGCCAAGGGTAAATTTGCTCCATGGATACGCCGCTTCGCCGGTCCGGTTGCAGTAGCTTCCTTCCTTATATTTGCACCATACTTTGCAGATAAGCCAATGGGCTTTAAGGTCTTCTGGATGTTCTTCACATACATCCTCTGGGGCTCTGTATGCTACACAGGTGTCAATATCCCTTATGGTTCCATGGCATCTGCAATGAGCGACAAGCCTGAGGAAAGAGCCATGCTTTCCAACTGGAGAACTATCGGTGCTACTGTGGCACAGATTGTAATAGTTGTAATATTACCTATTGTTGTGTACACCACTGACGCAGAGGGACATCAGGTGCTCAGCGGAAACAAGACCATGATGGCATCTGCTGTATGCTCAATCCTTGCAGTTTTGGTATATTTAGTCT
>CAVFAM010000151.1:15264-22523 GCA_963620375.1 Bacteroidaceae bacterium | reverse complement strand
GCAGAAAAAAACTGAAGAAAAGACCATATGCTGCGGATTATCTTGAAATCAGAGATCTTTGTAAAAAAGCTCTGGATACAGATGAATATGAATACAAGAATTTTCCTGATTTATCTTATACAGCATGGCTTATTTCTGAGCAGGTTAATCAGGAAGAAAAAGCTACTGAAAAAGAGAAAAAGACATCAAAGGCAGAATTTCTCAAATGGTTTATGCCATTGTTGAATGCACTGCGTGACTTAGGAGGGGCAGCTACACCGGTAGAGGCAAGAAAGAAAATTATTGAGAATGAGCATTTGTCGGACGAAGTGATAAATGCAACAAGGGGCAAGACAAAAGTTAATAAATTTGCAAATGAAGTAGCCTTTGCAAGAAACTATCTTGTTAAGGCTGGATATATTGATAAGAGTGTAAGAGGTGTATGGACACTTACCGAAGCTGGTAAAAAGGTAGAAATAACGGCAGAGATGGCATCAGACATTTTTAAAAAGGTCGTTTCCAACGCAAAGCGCAAAACGTCTGATGATAACGATGCTTTAGCAGACAATGATGTTGACACTGTTCACTATTGGCTGTATGCGCCAGGTCCAGGTGCTGATAAATGGAAAGAATGCTATAAGAATGGATATATGCTGCTGGGCTGGGGCGAAATTGGAGACCTTGGAGTATTTAGCTCAAAAGATGAAATTAAGCAACAGATGAAGTTACAATATGGAGGTAACAGTTCTTATAAGAATTCTGCTCATGCTACATGGCAGTTCGTTCATGATATTAAGATTGGTGATATTATATTTGTAAAGAAGGGTAACAATGGAGTTCTTGGTAAAGGAATTGTAGAGTCTGATTATGAATACGATGCGGATTGTGTAGACGAATATTCTAATGTAAGAAAAGTGAACTGGACAAATAAAGGTAACTGGACCATTAAACATCAGTCTCCGCAGAAGACTTTAACTGACATTACTCCATATAGTGATTTTGTGCAGGAAATTAAGGCGTTGTTTGAGGATGATGGATTTGATGATGATGAAGAGGAAGTAATCTATCCGAAGTATACAGTTGAGAATTTCTTAGACGATGTATATATGTCCGAAGATGATTATTCAAGATTAGTTGGATTGCTTAGAAATAAAAAGAACATTATTTTGCAGGGAGCTCCTGGTGTAGGAAAGACATATACCGCTATACGTCTGGCTTATTCTATGATGGGAGTGAAGGATGTAGAACGTGTCATGATGGTGCAGTTCCATCAGAGCTACTCATATGAAGATTTTATTATGGGATTTCGCCCATCTACTACAGGATTTGAATTGAAAAAGGGTGCATTCTACAATTTCTGTAAAAAGGCTGAGGATGATAGTGATAATGAATATTTCTTTATCATAGATGAGATTAATCGTGGTAATCTGAGCAAGATTTTTGGTGAATTGTTTATGCTAATCGAAAATGATAAGCGAGGAAGGTCGTTACAGCTTCTATATTCTGACGAAAAGTTTGCTGTTCCCAAGAATGTTTATATTATTGGGATGATGAATACGGCTGACAGGAGTCTTGCTATGCTTGATTATGCACTTCGTAGAAGATTTGCTTTCTTTGATATTAAGCCAGGATTTGAGACTACGGGATTCCGTGAGTATCGTATGGTATTGGATAATGAAAAGTTCAATAAGCTCATCAGTTGTGTGGAAAGTCTTAATAATGCGATTGCTTCTGATGAGTCGTTGGGTGAAGGATTCTGTATAGGACATAGTTATTTTTGTGATTTGAAGTCCGAAACTATAGATGATGAATGGTTTTTCAGTGTTGTGGAATATGAACTGATACCTCTTTTGAAGGAATATTGGTTTGATGAACCTATGCGGGTGAAAAATTGGAGTGAAAATCTAAGGAGTGCGATTAAGTGATACCAGTACAAAATATTTATTATATGCTGTCCTATGCTTTTCAGGTTTTGAATGAGCAAGGTTATAAAAATATAGCTACAGAACACTTTCCCAATACTGCAGAGTTGATGGCGGCTATTCTGGAAAAAGGTATTGCAACCCAGCTGAAGCGAGGGCTTGGTAAAGAATACATACCACAGACAGAGGCGTTATCTTCCCTACGAGGAAAGATTGATATTGCGGAGTCAATAAAGACACAGACTATACTCTGTAAGAAGTTGGTATGCACATATGATGAATTTTCGGTAAACAACACCATGAATCGAATCATCAAATCTACGGTAGAGCTTCTCCTTCACTCTGATATATCAAAGCAGCGAAGGAAGAATCTTAGAAAACTAATGGTGTATTTTAGTGAGGTGGATTTTATTGATTTGCATACGGTAAATTGGAATGTTCAGTACAATCGGAACAATCAGACTTATCGTATGCTAATTTCGATATGTTATCTGGTAGTAAAAGGACTGTTGCAGACTCAATCAGACGGAAGTATAAAGCTGATGGATTTTTTGGATGAACAGCGGACATGTAGGTTATATGAGAAGTTTATACTGGAATACTACAGAAAAGAGTTTAAGAATCAATTAACAGCGAATGCTTCACAGATTCGTTGGCAGTTGGATGACGAAGAAAATTCTATGCTGCCGGTGATGCAGAGCGACATTATGCTCCAGCGTGGCGATAGAGTTCTTATTATTGATGCAAAGTACTATGAACACAGTATGCAGGTGCAGTTTGACAAACATACACTTCATTCGGGTAACCTCTATCAGATATTTACATATGTGAAGAATAAGGAATATGAACTGAGAGACAAGGAACACACGGTTTCAGGAATGCTTTTATATGCAAAGACAGATGAAGAGGTATACCCGAATAATGTGTATCAGATGAGTGGTAATCAGATTACTGTCAGGACGTTGGACTTGAACTTGCCATTTGACGAAATTGCAGGACAGTTAAATGCGATAGCAACAGCGCATTTTGATTTTTCCTGAATGGGAAGTCCCCACATTCCAGCACATATAAAATTTTTCTATAACAGCCCATCACTTTTCCCTATATGCAGATGTCTTGACGCAATCCCCCCTTTTTGGTAATATCATAGTTATCAAGTAGGAAAACTATAAATTAAAAGAGGAAGCAACCGTGTACGATATAATCATAATTGGAAGCGGCCCCGCAGGACTTTCAGCAGCAGTATATGCAAAGCGTGCAAATCTGGATATTGCCGTGGTTGAAAAGGAATACGAGGGAAGCGGACAGATTGCAGAAAGCGGAAATGTGAATAACTATCTGGGACTGCCAAATATAAACGGCTACGAGCTTGGCGAGAAATTCAGAAATCATGCCCTGTCCCTGGATGTGCCTTTTATAGAAAAGGAAGCTGTAAGGATTAGCAGAAATGAGACAGCAGGACAGCCTGAATATGAGGTTGAGTTTGATGATGGCTCAATGGAAAATGCAAAAGCAATCGTATACACGGCTGGAGCATATCCGAGAAGGGCAGACATAAAGGGCGAGGAGGAATACCTGGGCAAGGGCGTGTCCTACTGTGCCATATGTGATGGAGCCTTTTATAAGGGCAGGACAGCAGCAGTGCTTGGCGGTGGAGATACAGCTCTTGATGACGCACTTTATCTGGCTGATATATGCCAAAAGGTATATGTCATACACAGAAGAGATAAGTTCAGAGGTGCCCAGAGCACAGTGGAACTCTTAAAAAACAGAGAAAATGTGGAGTTTATCCTAAATGACAGCGTAGTAGAGATAGAGGGAGACAAGAAGCTCTCATCCATCACATTAAAAACTGGAAAAAGTCTTGCGACAGATGGTGTCTTTGTAGCCTATGGTTCCATTCCACAGACAAGGCTTGTGGAGGGACTTGTGGAGCTTGATGAGAGAGGATATGTGAAAGCCTTGGAGGATGGAATCACACATACACCTGATGGAAGTCAGATACAGGCTGGATTTTATGTGGCAGGAGATGTGAGAACCAAGAACCTGAGGCAGGTATCGACAGCAGTGTCGGATGGGGCAAATGCCATATACAGTGCCACAGAATATTTGCAGACAAGAGGAAAAGGGAATGAGATTTAACACCAGCTTATTACATGCAGGAGTGCAGAAAGAGACCAACGGCTCCACACTGCCGCCTGTATATCAGACAAGTGCATTTGAGCAGACAAATGCAGCGGATTTGGAAAAAATATTTGAGAATAAAGCCCCTGGTTTTTGCTATACTAGAGTAGGAAATCCTACGATAATGGCATTTGAAAGCCGTATTACAAAGCTTGAGGGAGGAATAGCTTCCATAGCATGTGCTTCCGGCATGGCGGCACTTATGAACGCATTTTTAAATATCCTGAGAAGCGGTGATGAAATCGTATCAAGCGCAAGCCTCTACGGTGGCACCATTGATTTGTTCAGGGATTTGGAAGCCTTTGGAATCACCACAAGATATGTGGAAAACAATAACTGGGAGCAGATTGAGGGTGCAATAAATGAGAAGACAAGGCTTATTTTTGCAGAGACAATCGGAAATCCCTGTCTGGATGTGACAGATATTGAAAAACTGGCAGAAGTTGCCCACGGTCACAAGCTGCCACTTATAGTAGACAACACAACTGCTACACCATATCTGATACAGGTACTGAAGCATGGGGCAGACATAGTGGTAAACTCTTCCTCAAAATACATAAATGGAAGCAGCAATTCCATAAGCGGAATACTTACAGACGGTGGAAAATTCAAATGGGATAAGGAAAAATATCCGGGACTTGCTGATTATGTCAAGTTTGGCCCTATGGCTTTTATCGCAAAGCTCAGAAATGGACTTTTCAGAAATACAGGAGCCTGCCTGTCACCGGTAAACGCCTATCTTAATGTGATAGGGCTTGAAACACTGGGACTTAGAATGGAGAGACAGTGCGGCAACGCATTTGAGCTGGCAGGCTGGATTGAGAAAAATTATCCAGATGTCACAGTCAACTATCCGGGACTTAAGTCCAGCAGGTGGCATGACATAGCAGAGCGTGAGCTTACAAATGGTTATGGCGCAATACTCACACTCAGGGTGGGAAGCAAGGAGCAGGCTTTTGATTTTATCGACAGCTTAAATATAGCTTATACGCTTTCCAACATAGGAGATACAAAGACTCTGGTTATACATCCGGGTTCAACAATCAGCCTTCACAGCACTGATGAGCAGAAGGAGGATGCAGGAGTTTTTGAAGACCTCATACGAGTAAGCGTGGGAATTGAGGATATAGAGGATTTAAAAGAGGATTTTGCACAGGCATTTGCCAAAATTGGGAAATAGAACACTTTATTAAGGAGAGATAAAATGGCAGAGAAAGTTGATTACGCAGCTCTTAAAAAGGGCGGATTCATGAGACAGAAGCAGAAGGGATGCTTTTCACTGCGTCTGGCAGTTGTAGGAGGAAATCTTACAGCAGAAAACATCAAGGCAGTTGCAGAAGTAGCAGAGAAGTATGGACATGGATATGTACATATGACCTCAAGACAGGGAATTGAGATACCTTTTATCAAATTTGAGGACATCAATGAGGTAAAGGCAGAGCTTGCAAAGGGTGGAGTTGGCACTGGTGTCTGCGGACCAAGAGTTCGTACAGTCACAGCCTGCCAGGGCTCAGAAATCTGTCCTAGCGGATGTATCGATACATACACACTGGCTAAGGAGCTTGACGAGAGATACTTCGGACGTGAGCTGCCACACAAGTTTAAGTTTGGTGTGACCGGCTGCCAGAACAACTGTCTTAAGGCTGAGGAAAATGACATCGGTATCAAGGGCGGCATGACTGTTGAGTGCAACCATGATGACTGTATCCAGTGTGGTGTCTGCGTCAAAGCCTGTAGAGAGGGCGCTATTGAGATTAAGGATGGCAGGGTAGAAATCGACAGAGATAAGTGTAACAACTGCGCCAGATGCGTAAAGAGCTGTCCTACAGATGCCTGGGTTGGAGAACCGGGATATATCGTATCCTTTGGTGGACTCTTTGGCAATAAGATATATAAGGGGGAGCAGCTTCTTCCTATTATCAGGGATAAGGAGACACTTTTCAGGGTGACAGATGCGGCAATCGGATATTTTGAAGACCATGCCAATGCTGGCGAGCGTTTCAGATTTACATTACAGCGTAATGGAGAAGAGGAGTTCCACAAGATTATCAAGGCAGCATATGATGGTGAGTAAAATAAGATAAGCATGCAGGACAGATGAGCGATATATAAGTGTCTATATGAAAAAGCTTATATAGAATCAGCTTACATAAAAACAGAGAAAGAAGGGTATGAAAATGGCAGATATTAAGTTTGATGATGAAGTAGATATTACAGATAAGGTTTGTCCTCTGACTTTTGTAAAGGCAAAGGTTGCAATCGAGGAGCTTGATGATGGCGAGGTGCTTGCCATCCGCATGAATGATGGTGAGCCTGTACAGAACGTGCCAAGAAGCATGAAAGAGGAAGGCCACAAGATTTTAAAGCTTGAGGATAACGAGGATGGTACCTATACACTTTATGTCAGAAAGGTTGAGGAATAATGGCAGTTAGAATTAGTGAGGCTGATTTTGAGGAAAAGGTCTTAAAGAGCGACAAGCCAGTTATCGTTGATTTTTACTCAGATTCCTGTGTGGCTTGCAAGAAGCTTGCCCCAGTTCTTGGAGATATCGAGGACGATTACGAGGATAAAATCAATGTATACAAGGTGAATACAAATTTTGATGCTGACCTTGCAGAAAAATATGAGGTGACAGCTAATCCTACCCTTCTTTTTGTGAAAAACGGAGAAGTGGCAGAGAGAACAGTTGGATTTCAAAAGCCTGCCGACCTAAAGGCTTTGGTTGAGCAGCTGCTTAAGTAGAAAGTATGATAAAAGTAAAGAGAAGAGGAGAATAATAAGATGACAATCACAGTAGCAGGAGAGAAGAAGGAAGTTAAGGACAATCTTACATTACCAGAGCTTATCGAGCAGGAAAATGTAGATATGCCTGAGTATGTAACTGTTTCAATAAATGATGAGTTTGTCCCATCAGAGGAAAAAGCAACAACAGTATTAAAGGATGGAGACAATGTTGAATTCTTATACTTCATGGGAGGTGGCTGCTAATGGCAATGACAGATGAACAGATTGAGCGTTATTCCCGCCATATCATCTTAAAAGAGGTAGGCGCAAAGGGACAGAAGAAGCTCTTAAATGGCAAAGTCCTTATAATCGGAGCCGGTGGACTTGGAGCTCCTGCAGCTATGTATCTTGCAGCAGCAGGTGTGGGCACAATCGGAATCGTAGATGCG
>CAVFAM010000151.1:0-15236 GCA_963620375.1 Bacteroidaceae bacterium | reverse complement strand
AGCTTTTAAATGGCAAATTCCTTATAATCGGAGCCGGTGGACTTGGAGCTCCAGTAGCTATGTATCTTGCAGCAGCAGGTGTGGGCACAATCGGAATCGTAGATGCGGATGAGGTAGACCTGTCTAACTTGCAGCGTCAGATTATCCATGGCACAGCAGACATAGGCAAGGCAAAGGTTAAGTCTGCCAAGGAGACAATGAATGCCATGAACCCTGACGTCACAGTCAACACCTACCGTATGTTTGTGGACTCTACAAATATCAGGGAGTTAATCAGGGAATATGATTTTATCATTGACGGAACAGACAATTTCCCAGCAAAATTCCTGATTAATGATGCCTGTGTACTTGAGAAAAAGCCATTTTCCCATGCAGGAATTATCAGATTTAAGGGCCAGCTCATGACTTATGTGCCGGGAGAAGGACCATGCTACAGATGTGTATTCAAAAATCCACCACCAAAGGATGCTGTGCCTACATGTAAGCAGGCTGGTGTCATCGGTGCCATGGGTGGAGTTATCGGTTCCCTTCAGGCTATGGAGGCAATCAAGTATCTGCTCGGTGTAGGTGAGCTGCTTACAGGATATCTGCTTACATATGATGCACTCACAATGGAGTTTAGAAAAATCAAGCTTCCAAAGGATACACACAATTGTGCTGTCTGCGGAGACCATCCGACAATCCTTGAGCCGATTGACTATGAGCAGGAGGTTTGTGAGGAAACTGAGAACAGATTTAAGGCACCACGTCAGTAGAGGTAGAGCATGAATATAATGAGAATGAAATATCCATTTTTAGACGAGATAGCAGCTTATGCGAGAGAGCACCTGCCTGAGGAGGCATGTGGTCTTATCGCAGGAAGCGAGGATGAAAATGGCAGATTAATCACAAAAGTATATTATCTGACAAATGTTGACCATGCTGAGGATCATTTTACCTTAGACCCAAAGGAGCAGCTTGCTGCAATCAAGGATATGAGGGCAAATGGGCTTAAGCCTCTTGGCAACTGGCATTCTCATCCCTCCAGCCCATCAAGACCTTCGGATGAGGATATCAAGCTGGCATTTGACCCTAATGCCAGTTATATGATATTATCGCTTATGGCAGATAATCCTGTGCTCAATTCATTTCATATTGAGGATGGGGCTGTTACAAAAGAGGATTTGAGGATTTACTCTGACGAGTATTTCTTCTAAAAGGACAGACAAATGAAATTAAAGACAAAAGAACAGACAACCTGTGCGCTTTTTGCGGCTTTAATCGCAGTGGGTGCCTTTATAAAAATTGACATTCCGCTTCCGATGTATACAATGCATTTTACCCTGCAGTGGTTTTTCGTATTGATGGCGGGATTTTTGCTGGGCAGTAAGCTTGCTGCGACGAGTGTGGTCGTATATCTGTGCATAGGACTTGTCGGTGTGCCTGTATTTGCGGCAGGAGGAGGACCTACATATATTTTCAGACCGGGCTTCGGTTTTCTGTTAGGCTTTGCCCTTGCTGCATTTTTAATTGGTGCAATTACAGATAAGCTCAAAAAATACAATGTATTTACACTTTTGCTTCCATCAGTGGTTGGACTGCTTGCATATTATGGAGTGGGAGCCATATATTTTTATTGTATCAATAACTTTTATGTAAAGACACCGGTTTCCATGGCTGTAGTCGTGGTAGATTACTGCCTCATAACTGTGATTCCGGATTTTATATTATGTGTATTTGCAGTTGTATTTGCGGTAAAATTAAGACCTGTATTTATGAATATCCTGTATGGATATTCCTCAAGAAAGAAAGCTGTGTAGTATGGCATATTTTCCAATGTTTGTAGATTTGACAGATAAGCCCTGTCTCGTGGTTGGAGGCGGAGAAGTGGCGTATAGAAAGGTCAAGACCCTTCTGGATTTTGATGCAGAGGTGACGGTGGTTGCGGAGAGCGTCTGCCCTAAGCTTGTAAGGCTGGCGGAGGCTTGTGATATTACATCTGAAGAAAAAACGCTGTCAGCCTGCGGGCAGGATGCAGAAAAGGCAGAAGCATCGGGGGAAAAAATGTTGTCTGCCTGTGATTGTGTGACAGAAAATGGAGAACCATTAAGAGATAAAATCACAATCTGTGTCAGACCATTTCAGGAAGAGGACTGCGATGGCAGGCTGCTAGTGGTTGCAGCAACAGATGATAAGGATTTAAACCATAATATAGCTGAATATTGTAAAGCTGCTGGAATAATGGTCAATGCGGTTGACCAGAAGGATGACTGCAGCTTTATTTTTTCATCTTATGTAAAGGAGCAGAACCTGGTGGCTGCTTTTTCAAGTGGAGGAAACAGCCCTGTCCTGACCCAATACCTGAAAAAGAAAGAAGCAGATATACTGACCCCCTTTTTAGGCGCCCTGAATGAGTACATGGGAGATATAAGAGCGGATATTATTTCAAAATATGACAGTGAAGAGGAGCGCAAAAGAGCATTTTGTGATATTGTATATAGTGCAATAGAAAATCAGAAATTGCCATAGGAGAGATGGATGAAATATTACGTTGGAACAAGAGGCTCAAAGCTTGCGTTAGTGCAGACTAACTATGTGATTGACAGGCTAAAAGAGGCCTACCCGGAGGACGAGTTTGAAGCTGTGATTATAAAAACCACAGGAGATATACAGGCAGACCGTCAGCTGGACAAGATAGGTTCAAAGGGCATTTTTGTAAAAGAGATAGAGGAAGAGCTAAGGGATGGCAGAATACAGATGGCAGTACATTCCCTAAAGGATATGCCAGACCAGTCGGAAGTGGGGCTGACCTTTGCAAAAGCATGGAAGCGTGAGGACTCAAGGGATGTGCTCATACTTAAAAATGCAAAATCTCTGGATGAGCTGCCAGAGGGGGCGGTAATCGGAACCGGAAGCAAGCGGAGAAAGTACCAGCTTCTTAAGCTTAGACCAGATTTGAGAGTAGTTGGAATCAGGGGAAATATAGATACAAGACTTAGAAAATTGTACGAGGGAGAGACTGTTTGTGAAAGTGAAACTGCTTTGTCTGGTGGTGGTGCTGAAAAGCCTATGAACGATATTCCCCAAGCTGTATCAGGCGAAAAAAGGCTTACACTGGATGGAATTGTGATTGCAGCGGCAGGAATCAAGAGAATCGGCAGGGCAGATGAGATAAGCCAATATCTGTCTGTGGATGAGATTATTCCAGCCCCAGCCCAGGGAACACTTGCCCTTGAGCTTAGAGCTGACAACACAGAGCTTCTGGCAAAGCTTAATGCTCTATCAGATGATGATACTGACAGGTGTGTGCAGATGGAGAGAGCCTTTCTTAAACAGATAGGCGGTGACTGTCATACGCCGGTGGCTGCTTACTGTGACATAAATGACAGAGGTGAGCTTGAGCTAAGAGCCATGTATGGTACTGAGGATGGCAGCAGGCTGGCTTCAACAAGGGTGACAGAAAATGATGCTGATGCAGCCGATTGTGCATCTGAAAATGAAAAGATGACCCAAATGGTGGATGTGGCTGTTGGAAAAATATGTCACGAATTAAAGGCTTAAAGGGGGAAATTATGGGTGCAACTATATGGTTATTGATAATATATGCGATTTTAATTGTTCTTGACATAATTGCATTTGTTAAGGGCAGACAGAATAAAAAGTGGATACCATTTATGGTTCTTACAATAGTTATAATTCTGGGGATTGTTGTCTTAGGATATTTATGGATTAGATCACCGATGTAATAAGATTTACATACGAAAGTATATAGGCAGAGAGAAAATGGGAAAAGTAATATTAGCAGGAGCAGGACCGGGAGATACGGGCCTGCTCACTTTAAAGACATACAAATACATAAGGGAGGCTGACTGTCTGGTATATGACAGGCTTTTATCACCTAAGCTTCTGGAGCTGGCAAGGACAGACTGTGAGCTTATTTATGTCGGCAAAGAAAATCATAAGCATGTGGTAAAGCAGGACGGAATCAACGAGATATTGTTCCAGAAATCCAAACAGCATGAGCTTGTCCTAAGGCTTAAGGGCGGAGACCCCTATGTCTTTGGAAGAGGCGGAGAGGAAGCCGGCTACCTGACTGAGAGAGGTGTGGCTGTAGAAGTAGTGCCGGGAGTCAGCTCCTCAATTGCAGCCCTTGCAGACGCAGGAATACCGATTACCCACAGGGGAGTGGCAAAGGGCTTTCAGGTGATTACAGCCCACAGCAAGAAGGATGAGGAGGCAGATATAGACTACTCACTTCTCACAGATGAGACCATAACCTGTGTTTTTCTCATGGGACTACAGCATGTAGAGAGCATAGCTGCAGGACTCATGGGAGCAGGAAGGCGTGAGGACACACCTATAGCTGTAATCTCAAATGGAACCCTGCCTACGCAGAATAAGTGTGTCGGAACACTTGGAAATATCGGGGCGAAAATGAAAGAGGCTCATTTAAAATCTCCGGCTATAATTGTGGTTGGGGATGTGGTAAATATGAGTGATGAGCTGGATTTCTTTGAGAAGCGTCCTCTGTTTGGACGAAAATTCATAGTGCCATATATTGAGGATATGGATGGCGTAGAACCTCAAAATCGTGATGTGTCTCTTATGCCGGTCAGATTTGAGTCAGGTATTATGCCACAAGATATGATTGGATATGGAATACAAGGGCAGGCTAACAGGATAGTATCAAGCCTTGAAGAACTTGGTGCAGATGTACTGAGCCTTAAGGTTGGCAGAATACAGCCTGTGATTATAAATGATTTTGAGGAAGAGGTATGCAGTGCAGACTGGCTTATTTTCACCAGCAAGAATGGTGTTAAATCATTTTTCTATAATATGAAGTGTGCTGGCATGGATATTAGAAAGCTGGCAGGCTGTAAGTTTGCGGTTGTGGGAAAGCACACAGCGGAAGAACTTGCGAAACACAACATATACCCGGACTTTATTCCAGACACAGCGACTGGGGAGGGGCTGGCAAGAGAGCTTTCTGAAAGTATATTGCAGTCAGATAACGAGTCGGGTATAGAAAATGTGGCAGGTAAAGGAAAGGTTTTAAGTACAGATAATGTTCATATTAAGGTATGTCTGCTTGCTGCAAAAGAAGCATCAGCAGATGTAGAAAATATATTGGGCAATCATTGTGATTTCCATAAGCTTACAGCCTATGAAAATATAGCCCTGCCAATACCAGGTGAGATATTTGAGCCAATCATGGAAGCAGACAGCAGGGAGATAGAAGCTGTCTTTACCAGTGCTTCAAATGTAATGAGACTGTATGGGGCGCTGCCGGAGAAGATTGTAATTTCAAAGGCATATTCTATAGGAGAGAAAACCACCAGTGCATTAAAAGCGCAAAAGGCAGGTCAGATTATAGAGGCAGAGGAATGCTCCTATGAGGCGGTATTAAAAAAAATAGTGGAATAAAGAATATATATATTTTAGTAAAAGCATCTTCGGATGCTTTTTTCATGCACAAGCACATGCAAAAAAGCCGCCAGCTGCCATGCATACAGAGAAGCTGCCAGTGGCAGGTTCGGTTGGAGGCAGGTTTTATGTATATTGCACAAAGGTTAATTAATGAATTTAAACAAATAGCTGAAAATACATTTTACCCCATATTTGATATTGAAAAAATAAAAACAGGGTACTATAATTCACTTAGAAGCCAAGGAAAAACAAAAGGCTGAAATTTTTTTGAAAGAATTAATTAAAACATTTAATCAAAATAAGGGAGGAAACAATCATGAAGTATTTTCTGGACAGTGCAAAAATCGATGAAATCAAGGAGGCATACCACACATTTGGTATAGACGGAGTCACAACAAACCCACGTCATATCATGGTTAGCGGCAAACCATTCCTTACAGTCATAAGAGAGATGGCTGACTGGGTTAAGGAGGAAGGCATTGAGGGATATGAGAAATTCCCAATCTCAGTTGAAATCAATCCACATCTCGATGACGCAGATGAGATGGTTGCAGAAGGAAAGAAGATTGCAGCAATCTGCAGCAACTTCGTAATCAAGATTCCATGTACAGAGGCTGGTATTCAGGCAGCCAGAAGACTTGAGGCAGAGGGCGTAAGAACAAATGTGACACTGGTATTTTCACCAGCTCAGGCAATTTTACCAGCAAAGAACCATTCACTTTTCGTATCACCATTTATCGGCTGGAAGGAAGCAAACGGAGAGGATTGTAAAGCATATATCAAGGCTATCTCAGACATCTATGATAACTATGGCTACAAGGGAAAGACCCAGATTATCTGTGCAGCCATCCGTACACCAAAGCAGATTGTTGATTGCGCAGTAGCAGGTGCAGACATCGTAACAACAGGACTTGAGGTATATAAGGACAGCATAAAGCACGCTTATACAAGACAGGGACTTGAGACATTCCAGAACGCATGGGATAACACAGTTACAGAGTAAAATCAGGAGGCAGGAATCAATGAAAATCGGATTTATCGGATTAGGAATCATGGGCGAGTCCATGAGCGAGAACATAGTAAAAAAGCATGATGATGATGTATACGTTTTTGATTTTATAGAGGATAAGGTAAAGCTTCTGGAGAGCAAGGGCGCAATCGGCTGCACAAGCTCACTGGTGCTGGCTGAAAAATCAGATGTGATTATATCAATGGTTCCAAAGTCAGAGCACTCAATGGCTGTATACAAAGAAGTCTTGCCAGCACTTGATGAGTCAAAGCTCTGCATCGACATGAGCACCATAGACCCATCCGTATCTGTAGAAATCTCAAAGATGGTTAAGGAGACAGGTGCCCAGTTCGTAGACGCTCCGGTTGTTAAATCAAAACCGGCAGCAATTGCAGGAAAGCTTGGCATATATGTAGGCGGAGATGAAGAAGCCTGTGAGAAGGCAATGCCAATCCTTGCCTACATGGGTGAAAACATCATCAGAATGGGTGGAAATGGCAAAGGTCTTGTCATGAAAATCTGTCACAATGCCTTAGTTTCACAGATTCAAAATGGAGTAAACGAGACACTGACTCTGGCTGGTGCATATGGAATAGACATAGAGAGCTACACAAAGGCTATTTCATATGGTGGAGGACAGAATTTCTATCTGGATTCCAAGAACACACCGATTAAAAACGAGGACTACACAACAGCCTTTTCTATCGAGAACATGTACAAGGATGTAAATATCTGCATGAACATGGCAAAGGAAAGCGGTTTGAAGCTGGCAGGAGAGACTGCAGCAAAGAATGTATACGACAAAGCCATGGAGTTAGGCTATGGCAAAGAGGATTTCTGCGCTACAATCAAGGCTGTAAGAGAGATGCAAAAATAAAGGCAGGGCAAAGACATGTTAAAACATTTGAATGAAAAGAATGATGTGGAGATATTCAGTGTAAAGGATTCCTGCTTTGCCAGCTATGGCAGAATAGTTGAAGCTATTGACTGTCAGGAGCTTATCTCAGTCATGGAGGAAAAAACTGAGATTCCTGAGTCTGGAAATGTCTATGTGGCTTCCGTCCCAGAGCTTGAACAGACGGAAGCTGCGGAGGCTTTCAAAAACCGCATATATGGGGAAATGCCGATTCAGATAGGCTATTGTAACGGCAGAAACACTACATATAATGGTTTTGAATACCACAAGGGCAGTGAAATCAACATAGCAGTGACAGACTTTATGCTGGTGCTGGGGCACACCTGGGAGATAAAGGACAATACCTACCGCATTGAGGACGCAAAGGTATTTTTTGTGGAAAAGGGTACAGCTATTGAGATGTACCAGACAACACTTCACCTGTCACCATGCAGAGTAAGTGACGAGGGCTTCAAGGATGTCGTGATTTTACCAAGAGGCACAAACACACCTCTGGAGCATAAAACTGCCGCAGAGGCAGGAGAGGAGAGACTGCTTTTGCAGAAAAACAAGTGGGTTATTTCCCATCCGGACAGGGAGCCACTTATAAAACAGGGAGCATATCCGGGATTATTAGGAGAGAATAAGGAATTGTATTATTAAATGGATTAGTTATTTGGTTATTGGGAGGATTTTATGGAACATTTAGTATTTACGATGGTTACATTTGTCCTGTTTACCGTTTTAGTCGGAATTATATCAGGCAAAATTGTAAAAGGAAGCGATGATCAGAAAACAGCAAAGGGATATTTCCTCGCTGGAAATGGACTCGGAGGAGTTTTTATTGCGGGTTCAATGTTACTTACTAATTTGTCAGCAGAGAATCTTGTAGGTCTCTCAGGACAGTCTTATGCAGCCAATATGTCAGGTATGGCATGGGAGGCAACAGCGGTAATAGCTACAATCGTTATGGCTTTTGTATTCTTACCGATGTACTTGAGAAAAGGATACACCACACTTCCTGAATTTATGGAAGAGAGATATGGAGTTGGTGTCCGTCGAATGGTTTCTGTTTTATTCCTTATCGGATATCTTTTTATCGGTATTCCGGTATGTTTGTACGCAGGAGCAATCGCCTTTGAGCAGATTTTCGACTTCGCAGGAGTATTTGGAATCAGTGAGAGCACAGCACTTACAATCCTTATAGTTTTAGTAGGAATTATTGGGGCCTTATATGCCGTACTTGGTGGCATGCGTGCAGTTGCAGTGTCAGACACAATCAATGGTATTTTACTGGTTGTCGGTTCTTTACTGGTTGTAGTATTTGGATTTATAGCAGTAGGAAAATTAAATGGTGGTGGATTTGCTGCCGGTGTTGCAGATGTTGTTACAACAAATCCGGAAAAACTCAATGCCATCGGTGGAAAGAATGACCCTGTACCATTTATGTGTATTTTCACAGGCATGCTGCTTGCAAACCTGTTCTACTGGGGCACAAATCAGGTGCTTATTCAGAGAGCACTTGGAGCAAAAAATCTTAAAGAGGGACAAAAGGGCGTTATGCTTTCTGGTCTTCTTAAGATGATGGTACCTATACTTCTGGTACTTCCTGGAGTTATAGCAGCAAGACTTGTACCGGGACTTTCAAGCAAGGATTTTGCATATCCTTCACTTGTTGCAAACGCTCTGCCATGGCCGGTTGTAGGTCTGTTCTGTGCAGCCTTGTTTGGTTCGATTATATCTACATATAATTCATTCCTTAACGCAGCAAGTACAGTATTTATGATTGATATTTATAAGCCTATTTTTAATCCAAACCTTTCAGAGGAGGCTACAGTAAAGCTTGCAAAGAAAATCGGATGGGGATTTGCAGCATTTGCAATTATTTTTACTCCATTCCTTGATGTATTAAGCACAGGCTTATATGATTTTGGACGAAGCTTCACAGGATTTTACAATATTCCAATTATCACAATGGTGCTTGTTGGAATGTTCTCTAAAAAGGGTTCTAAGCTTGGCGCAATATGTGCAACTATATTCCATATAGTATTTTATGCCTGCTACAAGTTTATTTTCCCTCAGATTGATGCGCCATTTACAAATGCAGTATGCGGCATCAACTACATGAACATTTATGCAATTTCATTTGTGATTATGCTTGTAATCATTTTTGTATGCAGTAAGATTTCTCCAAATACAAAGGTATTTGATAAGGGCTCAGCCCGTACAGATGGTTATGATATGACACCATGGAAGCACAAAAATTCATTTGCAATATGGCTTATATCATTCCTCGTATATGAGTATTTCATTTTCTCACCAGCAGGAATTGCTACAGAGAATAAGAATGTGACAAGAATCGCAGTTGTTACAGCTATACTTGTGATTGAGACTATAGTTTTACTGGTTAAGGAAATGAGCAAAAGAAAGAAAACTGCTTAGGGAGGTTATTAAATGCAGATTAAATTAAATGACGGAGAGTTCAGCCTTTCTCAGGGTGGCAAAGAAATTCTTGTACACAGTAAAGATAAACCGATGATTTTCATTGGAGTGGGACAGGAAGATGTGGATATGTATCGTGGCAATTTCAAGATAACAGATTATGTTACTGAGAGATATCCGCTTGCTCTTATTGCAGCAGAAGAGACTGAAAACGGCGCTAAGCTTAATTTTGATAATCGTATTATTGTTGACGTAAAGTGTGATGGAACACTCTGTACATTAGATTTTGAGCAGAAGGATGACAGGATAAACCGATTCTGGTTCAGGGTTGCTGCTGATAAAGAGGAGAAGTGCTATGGCTGTGGCGAGCAGATGTCTTACTTTAATCTGCGGGGAAGAAATTTCCCTATATGGACATCTGAGCCGGGAGTAGGACGAGATAAGACAACATATGTTACCTGGCGTTCAGACGTGGAAAACAAAGCAGGCGGAGATTACTACAATACTAATTTCCCACAGCCAACCTATGTCTCTACAAAGAAATATTATCTGCATGTTGACTCAACTGCTTATGCAGATTTTAACTTTAAAAACGACGCATTTCACGAATTGCAGATTTGGGAGGTGCCGGGACAGATTCGTATAGAAGCTGCTGACACTTATCTGGAACTGCTTGAAAAACTTACAGCATATTTTGGCAGACAGCCTAAGCTGCCGGAATGGGTGTATAAAGGACTTGTAATCGGTGTGCAGGGTGGAAATGAGAGGTCATTTGGACTACTGGATAAGACCCTGGAAAAGGGCATAAAGGTATCTGGTATCTGGTGTCAGGACTGGTGCGGAAAGAGAGTTACTTCCTTTGGAAAGAGACTTCAATGGGATTGGAAATACCATAGAGAGATGTATCCAGACCTGCCTGAAAAGATTAAAGAGGTCAATGCTAAGGGCATTAGGTTCTTGGGATATGTAAATCCTTATCTCGTAAATGATGGCGAGCTCTACAAAGAGGGTAAGGAAAAAGGCTATTTTGCAACCAAGGCGGACGGCAGCGATTATCTGGTGGACTTTGGTGAGTTCTACTGTGGCGTAGTGGATTTGACCAATCCGGAGGCCTTTGAGTGGTTTAAGGGTATTATCAAAAAATACACACTTGATATCGGCATCGATGGCTGGATGGCAGATTTCGGAGAGTATCTTCCAACAGATGATATCTGCCTGCACAATGGCAAATCGCCTATGATAGAGCATAACCACTGGCCTGTCCTTTGGGCAAAGTGTAACTATGAAGCTGTCAAGGAAGCAGGCAAGCTTGGAGAAGCAGTGTATTTCATGCGTGCCGGTGGTGCAGGAAGCCAGAAGTACTGCACACTGCTCTGGGCAGGAGATCAGTCAGTTGATTTTACAATCCATGACGGACTCGCTTCTGTAATATGTGGAGCCCTAAGCTCAGGCATGATGGGATGTGGATTAACTCACAGTGATATTGGTGGATATACTTCGCTGTTTGATAATACCCGTACAAAGGAACTGTTCCTAAGATGGGCGGAAATGGCAATGTTTACACCATTTATGAGGACTCATGAGGGCAACAGACCAGACACCAATTTCCAGTATTATGATGATGAAGACACCATGGAGCAGTTGGCGAGACTGGTTGATATATACACAATGCTTGCACCATATACAAAGGGCTTGGTGGAGGAAAATTCAGAGTGTGGTCATCCTGTACAAAGACCACTTTTCATGCACTATGAGGATGATGCGAGAAGCTATGATATTCAATATGAGTATCTCTTTGGAAAGGATATGCTTATAGCTCCTGTCTATGAGGCTGGCAGGCATGAGTGGGATGTATATCTGCCGGAGGACGAATGGGTTCATCTGTGGACTGGAAAGCTATATCATGGTGGCGATATACAGGTGTCTGCTGAGATTGGATACACACCTGCCTTTTACAGAAAGGACAGTAGTTTTGCATCCGTATTTGAAGAAATCAGAGAAAAATATGGAGTTAAATAAATGAAGGAACTTTTATTTTACATAGTAATTTTTCTGACAAATGTAATCCAGGGAATCACAGGCTTTGCAGGAACAATTCTTGCAATGCCGCCTGGACTCATGCTGGTAGGCTATAACGTGGCAAAACCTATACTCAATGTGCTGGGAATTTTAGCCGGTGTATATGTCTTTATCACACAGAGCAGATATGTGGATTGGAAGCAGCTCAAAAAAGTAGTCCTGATTATGGCAATAGGCATTTTCGCAGGCTTCTTTTTGAAAAATTCACTGGCAGGATATGACAGCCTCTTATACAAGATACTTGGTGTTTTCGTAGTTTTCCTTGCCTTACAGGGCTTCTGGAAAATGTCTGCAAGAGGTCAGAAAACATCAGATAAGGGCTCGGCAGGCAGGTCGCTGGCATTACTTATCAGTGCCGGAGTAGTCCATGGTATGTTTGTATCGGGAGGACCACTTCTCATAGGCTATCTTTCAAGGGAGATAAAGGAAAAGAGAAGCTTCAGAGCCACGATATCTACAATCTGGATAATCCTAAATTCCATAATTCTAGTACAGGATATAGGTGCAGGAATGTGGACGAGAGAGCTGGTGGTACAGCAGCTTATCACATTGCCGTTTTTCATTGCAGGAATGTTTGTCGGATCAATACTTGTAAAGAAAATGAGTCAGGCAGTATTTATGAAGCTTACATATATATTGCTTTTTATATCAGGAATTTTACTTTTGCTTAAATAATTAATTTGGAGGTATAGACATGTCAGAATTTCAGGTAGCATATATTCCAATCGGAGTGCCAACTTTTCATCTGGAGAGCGCACAAAAGGAATTTGAAAAATCAATAGATTTACTTAAATCATTAACAGATAAGGCGGTTGTGCCGGATAAGATGCTTTTATCCATTCAGGATTTAAACGACTTTCTGGATACAATCAATCCATCTCTTATAGTATTGCAGAACATCACATTTGCAAATGCAGCATATGCAAGTGAAGTACTTAGCCGCTTTAGCTGTCCTGTTTTACTCTGGACTCTGCGTGAGCCTGTAATAGATGGCGGCAGATTAAGGCTTAATTCACTGACAGGCGCCTACTCTGCTGGAAATGCCCTTGCAACCTTCAGGAATGGAAACTTTGAATATATTTTTGGCGCTCCACAGGAGGAGAGGACAAGGGATAAGATACAGGCATGTATCAGGGCTGCCTGGCTTAAAAATGAATTGAAATCACTTAAAATTGCATCGGTTGGTCACACACCACAGGGCTTTGGCTTTGGACGTGCCATGGATGCAGATATGCTAAAGGTATTTGGGGCAAGGCTTGAGTCCATTGAAGCCAGAGAGCTGATTGATATGGCAAAGGGCTATTCGGATGAGGAGTGTGCTGAGTATCTGGAGAAAATGACAAAATGTACAGTGGGGCTGGACGAAACACCGGACAATAACCGCAGGGATTTTGCCAGACTTTGTAAAGCCTATAAGGAATATGTGGACGCTAACAATATTGGAGCCTTATCTTCAAGATGCTGGCCAGACTTCTTTACAGCCTTTGGCACACCGGTCTGTGGAGTACTTGCCATGTTAAATGATTTGGGCGTGGCTGCGAGCTGTGAGGCAGATACCTATGGAGCCCTCTCTATGTACATGGGCATGAAGCTGTCAGAATCGGCAGTATTCTTTGGAGACCCTGTATCACTGGATGAAAAGGAAAATACTATTACCTTCTGGCACTGTGGTACGGCAGCCTGCTCTATAGCAAGAGAGGACACAGGGGCAACAATCGGAGTTCATCCAAACAGAAAGATTGGACCAGTTATGGATTTTGGCTGCAAGGCAGCAGACAGGGTGACAGTTTTCAGAGTGGGGCAGAAGGCTGACGGAAGCTTCCGCTTCTTTATAACAAGTGGCAAGGCTCTTGATAAACCAAAACAGTTTTGCGGTACATCGATTGTGGTGGAAACATATAATTCAAGCTATGATATAGTCAATAAGAGCGTAGCAGATGGCTGGGAGCCTCATTTTGTAGTGATTTATGGGGATGTGGCAGAGGAGTTAAAGACTCTTGGGCACATGCTTGATATAGAAGTTTGTCAATACTAACTACTGGCAGGAATGACTAAAAAGTGCTATACTGAATATAGTAATTTTATGTGAGACGTGCCAGACAAAAACAACGGGTTGTGTTTGCACATGACTCGTTGTTTTTTGTCTTATGATGCCAAAGTATTCAATAAAAGCTGTCAGTGGCAGGTTCTCTGTATTATAGAGGGAGTATGGATAAATGGGAAAAACGGGAATTTCTCTTGATAGCGTAAAAAACAATAACAAATCGCAAATCCTAAAGATATTGCAGAAAAACGGTGCCATGTCACGAAAGGATATCTCTGTCCAGATAGGGCTGACTCCTGCAGCAGTAACCACACTATGCAATGCCATGATAGAAAATCATATGATAGTGGAAAAGGGAGAAATGCAGGAAGAAAAGCGTGCCGGACGCAAAAAGGTGCTTGTGGATATAAACTATGACTTTAAGTATATAGTAGCTGTAAATATCGAAGCCGCATACACCTGGATAACTGTGACAAATATCAGGGGAGACGTGCTGGGCGATAGCAGAATTGACACAGATTCCAAGGCAGACCCAGAGCTTTTTCTGGAAGGACTTACAAGGGAAATCAAGATACTGCTCTGGGAAAAGGAAATCCAGCTTTCGGATGTACTGGGCATAGGTGTATGTATACCGGGCATTGTAGACAGAGAGCAGGGCGTAAGCATACACGCATATGGCATATGGAATCAAAAAGTGCCTGTCAGCCAGACCCTGTCAAAGCATATGGCTTGTCCTGTTATAGTGGAGAACAACGTCAAGGCATTTGCAGAGGGCGAGATGCTCTATGGGGCAGGAAAGCATGGAGACAACATACTTTTCATTAAATGGGGACCGGGTGTAGGCTCTGCCATAGTAATCGGAAATGAGCTCTATGAGGGCACCAGACATAATGCGGCTGAGATTGGCCACTATATAGTGGAGCCAAATGGCATGCAGTGCAGATGTGGCAGACGGGGCTGTCTTGAGACCAGAGTCTCTATGTCAGCAGTGACTGAGCGCATAAGGGGCATATATTCAAAAGAGGACACACCGGTGCTCTATGAGGAGACCGGTGGTGATAAGACGAGGATAACAAGAGAGCTTTTAACGGACTGGGTGGAAAATTCCAAGGATAGTTATATCACAAGGATGGATTCAAAGGTTGCTGATATTATGCTTGGTGCAATAGAGCGTATGGCAAGGGCTGCGGTTAATGTGATGACAATTCTTGCTCCGGACTGCACTATTGTATTTGGGTCTATGCTTGAGGACGACCAGATATACAGTATGTTCATGAAATACTGCATGGAGTATGACGAGAACTACACAGATGAATATATCAGACGGTCAGATTTAAGCAGCAGGATAAACTATATAGGTG
>CAVFAM010000150.1:7419-10823 GCA_963620375.1 Bacteroidaceae bacterium | reverse complement strand
GCCTTTATCTATGCCTGCACAGATGAATTTCACCAGTTATTTGTGCCAGGCAGGGCAGGATTATTTACGGATGTCCTGATTGACACAAGTGGAGCCATTGTTGCTATGTTTATCTTATGGTCTCTATGTTTTATACATAAGTTTTTTAAGAAGCGTGTATTAGAAGCCTGATTAGCAGCATATAAGATAATGGCACCAGCACAACGTAGAGACCACATGAAGCGATATATGCTTTGCCGCAAAATCCGTAGAGTAAAGCCCTAGCTTTGCCAGATACCATTTTAAACCTTAAAGAAGCTGTCCTTCAACGCATTTGACCATGGCAGCAAGCTGTCCTTCCTAAGCGGACAATTTATTGTCCGATGCAGGAAGAACAGCTTGCGAACATTGTCAAATCGTTTGAAGAACAGCTTCAATCATAAAAGGCTTAAAATGGTATCAGGCAAATCTTGGCTTTACGGCAAGGATTTTGTGGCAAAGCATATATCGCTTCATGTGACAAAAAAATATATAGGTGCCATCCCCAAAACTATGGTACAATAGAAGGGCAAAAGCGAAAGCAGAAAAAGGAAAGAGGTGACACTGTGGTAGAATTAGATAATTTTAAGGGCAGACTTGCAGCCTACAAGTCCCCACTGCAGGAAGTGAGGGATTCACTTTGACCTGGCTGGCAAAGAACAGAAAATCCAGGAATTAGAGCGGGAAATGGAAGCACCGGATTTCTGGGATGACCCAGTAGTATCCCAGGAGAAGATGAAAACCCTAAAGAGCATGAAGGATGACGTGGCAACCTACGCAGGGCTGGAGCAGCAGTATGACGACATAGCCACAATGATAGAGATGGGCTATGAAGAAAACGACCCAGACCTTGTGCCGGAAATTCAGGAGATGCTTGATGAGTTTGAGACAACCTTTGAGGCAATCAGGATGAAGACCTTGCTGTCAGGAGAGTATGACGGCAATAACGCAATACTCAGGCTTAACGCAGGAGCAGGAGGAACAGAATCCTGTGACTGGGCATCAATGCTTTTCAGAATGTACTCAAGATGGGCGGATAAAAAGGGCTATACACTTGAAGTCTTAGACTCGCTGGATGGAGACGAGGCAGGAATCAAGTCCATCACCTTTCAGGTCAATGGCGATAATGCCTACGGATACCTGAAATCAGAGCGAGGCGTACACAGGCTTGTGAGAATATCTCCCTTTAATGCAGCAGGAAAGCGCCAGACATCATTTGTATCCTGTGATGTAATGCCAGAGATAAATGATGATATAGATATAGAAATAAAAGACGATGACATAAGAATTGACACCTACCGTTCAAGTGGAGCAGGAGGCCAGCACATCAATAAGACATCATCTGCAATCAGAATAACACATTTTCCAACGGGAATAGTTGTAACCTGCCAGAATGAGAGGTCGCAGCATATGAACAAGGATAAGGCTATGCAGATGTTAAAGTCCAAGCTGTATATGCTTGCTGAGGAAGAAAAGGCGGCAAAAGCGGCAGGCATCCGTGGAGAGGTGTCGGATAATGGCTGGGGCAGCCAGATTAGGTCATATGTTATGCAGCCATATACTATGGTCAAGGATCACAGAACCAATGTTGAAGTCGGCAATGTGGATGCAGTGCTGGATGGAAACATAGACCCATTTATAAATGGTTATCTCAAGTGGATATCACTTGGAGAGGGCGATGTGGACCAGGCATATTAAACTTAAAATTTAGTATTTAAAAATAAAATATAATAAAGTTATAAACATAAAAAAATCAGGAGGAGAGAAATGGGAATATTAAAAGCAACAGGAGATGCGATTAAAGGTGGCTTTGGCGATGCGTGGCTTGAGACCATAGAGCCAGACAATATGGGGGAGCATACTGTATTTACAAAGGGTGTGCTCTACAACCGGGGACAGAATGTAAACGGTACAAAGGACACCGTGTCAAACGGCTCTATTATCCATGTTTATGACAACCAGTTTATGATGCTTGTTGATGGTGGAAAAGTAGTAGATTACACTGCTGAGCCGGGCTATTATAAGGTGGACAATTCATCTATGCCATCCATGTTAAATGGAGAGCTTGGAGCATCTGTAAAGGAGACCTTTAACCGTATCAGATTTGGTGGAGGAACACCACAGAAGCAGCAGGTATTCTATGTAAATATGCAGGAAATCAAGGGCATAAAATTTGGCACCCGTATGCCAATCAACTACTTTGATGCTTTTTACAATGCAGAGCTTTTCCTGAGAGCACATGGTACATACTCTATAAAGATTGTAAACCCATTGCAGTTTTATGCAGAGGTTATTCCAAGAAATAAAGACCACGTTGAAATAGATGAGATTAACGACCAGTATATCTCAGAGTTTATGCAGGCGCTTCAGTCTGCAATCAACCAGATGTCAGCAGAGGGCACCAGAATATCATTTGTTACAAGCAAGGCTCTTGAGCTTGGAAAATACATGGCACAGATTCTCGATGAGGACTGGAACAAGATGCGAGGCATGGAGATACAGGCTGTAGGTATTGCAAGTATCTCTTATGACGAGAAATCCCAGGAGCTCATCAATACAAGAAACGAGGGTGCTATGCTCTCAGACCCTGCTGTAGCCCAGGGATATATGGTCAAGAACATGTCTGAGGCTGTAAAGAGTGCAGGAGCCAATGAGGCAGGAGCTATGCAGGGCTTCCTTGGAGTCGGCATGGGGGTAAATGCCATGGGTGGCATGATGAGTGGACTTAACCAGATGAACCAGACTGTGCAGAGCCAGCAGGGTATGTATCAGCAGGGGATGAACCAACAGGGAATGTACGGACAGCCACAGGGAATGAACCAGCAGGGGATGTACGGACAGCCACAGGGAGTGAACCGGCAGGGGATGTACGGACAGCCACAGGGAGCGAACCAGCAGGGAATGTACGGACAGCCACAACAGGGAATGAACCAACAGAATATGAGCCAGCCGGTAAACCAGACACCAGCAGGAGGCTCATGGACATGTGAGTGTGGTCATGTGAACACTGGCAAGTTCTGCAGTGAGTGTGGCAAGCCTGCACCACAGGCTGAGTGGACCTGCAGCTGTGGCACAGTAAATCAGGGTAAATTCTGCAGTGAATGCGGCAAGCCTAGACCATAATTTTACAAATTAGTACTTTAGTCAGGGTTGAATTGGGTATTTTAATATGATAAAATCTTTGCGGTAAAGACAGATGTCGTTGTGAGACAAACACAAAACAAATGACATCTTGGAGGTAGTACATGGCAGAGAGTTCAAATTACTTTGTACTTAAAAAGAAGGCAGTGCCGGAGGTCTTGCTTAAGGTGGTTGAAGCCAAGCGTCTTCTGGATTCCGGTAAGGTTGAATCTGTTCAGGAAGCAACCGAGCAGGTAGGCATAAGC
>CAVFAM010000150.1:786-7409 GCA_963620375.1 Bacteroidaceae bacterium | reverse complement strand
GAAGCTAAGCGCCTTCTGGATTCCGGAAAGGTTGAGTCTGTTCAGGAGGCAACTGAGCAGGTTGGAATAAGCAGAAGCTCATTTTATAAGTACAAGGATGATATTTTTCCATTTCATGAAAATGAAAAAGGAAAAACTGTTACATTGGTGATTCAGGTAGATGATGAGCCGGGACTTCTATCAGTGGTATCAAAGTCTATAGCGGATTGTCATGCAAATATTTTGACAATACATCAATCAATTCCTGTAAATGGAATTGCAACACTGACCTTATCGGTAGATGTGTTTCCTGAGACTGGTGATGTGGAAAAGATGGTAAGCACCATAGAAGCCGTGCAGGGAATACATTATGTAAAAATTATAGCTAGGGAGTAATCGAAAAATGAAAATTGCAGTAATGGGCTATGGCACAATCGGATCAGGTGTCGTAGAAGTATTAAGAATCAACAAGGAAAAAATCGCACAGAGAGCAGGAGAACCGGTTGAGGTCAAATACATATTAGACCTTCGTGAGTTCCCGGGAGACCCTATGGAAAATGCGATTGTGCATGACTATCAGACAATTGTAAACGACCCTGAGGTTGGAATTGTAGTTGAGACAATGGGAGGCGTTGAGCCTGCATACACATTTGTAAAGGCTATGCTTGAGGCTGGAAAGCAGGTTACAACATCAAACAAGAATCTTGTCGCTGCAAAGGGTGCAGAGCTTATTAAGATTGCAAGAGAACATGGCGTTAACTTCCAGTTTGAGGCAAGTGTCGGAGGCGGAATCCCTATTATCCGTCCTCTTAACAAGTGCCTTACAGCGGATGAGATAGAAGAGATTACAGGAATCTTAAACGGAACAACAAACTATATGCTTACCAAGATGACTGATGAGGGAGCTGACTTTGACGAGGTGCTTAAGGATGCACAGGCAAAGGGATATGCAGAGAAGGACCCTACAGCAGATATCGAGGGACATGACCCATGTAGAAAGATTGCTATTCTCACATCACTTGTGGCAGGAAAGCAGATTGATTTTGAGGACATCCACTGCGAGGGAATCACAAAGATTACAGCTGTAGATATCAGGTACGCTAAGGCAATGAACCGCTCAATCAAGCTTCTTGCATCAAGCAGGAAGGTGGGAGACAGCTTCTCATGTCTGGTTGCACCATATATGCTTAAGAGCACCCATCCACTGTGTGGAGTAAACGGGGTATTCAACGGAATCTTTGTACACGGCAATGTACTTGGAGATGCTATGTTCTACGGAAGTGGAGCGGGAAAGCTTCCTACAGCTTCAGCTGTTGTGGCTGACGTAGTAGATATGGTTAAGCACCAGCATACTAATATCTATATTGACTGGAGCCAGGAGAAGCTTGAGATTGTAGATTACAAGGACAGTGTAAACGCATTTTTCGTAAGAACTACATCAGATAAGGCTGCGGTTAAGGCTGCATTTGGAGATGTAGAGTATGTAGAAAATGTCGAGGCTGGAGAATTCGGTTTTGTAACAGGCGAGATGACAGAGGCTGAGTTTGAAGAAAAATCAGCAAAAATCGAGCTTGTAAACAGAATACGTCTGGGATAAAAGCTGTTTCCAAAAATATGCACAAGATAGAACCTGTGAATTTGTCTAAAAGGTAGAAAAATTATTCATGGGTTCTATTTTTTTATATCATTTGTTATAATGGCTTTAAGAAAGAAATAGAGTGAAATCGGAGAGTGGAGAGTGATTTTGTTTACTGAAGTGAAAGCTTCAGTATTAGTCGCATCTTCATTTTTTTATGCACGCTGGGAAACTAAAATATATTATATAGTTTACGGAACGATTTCACAGGAGGTATTCAGGAGGAGATAAATATGGGTAAATACATTATGGCATTAGATGCTGGAACAACCAGCAACCGCTGTATTTTGTTCGACAAGGAAGGAAATATTGTCTCAATGGCACAGAAGGAATTCAGACAGTTTTTCCCAAATCCGGGCTGGGTTGAGCATGACGCAAATGAGATTTGGTCTACACAGCTTGGAGTGGCTGTAGAGGCTATGAGCATGGTAAATGCCAAGGCATGTGATATTGCAGCAATCGGAATCACCAACCAGAGAGAGACAGCGATTGTATGGAACAAGGAGACGGGCGAGCCTGTATACAACGCTATTGTATGGCAGTGCAGACGTACATCAGACATAGCAGATGAGTTGAAGAAAAAGGGGCTGGAGGACTGCTTCCACAAGAAGACAGGACTTAAGATAGATGCTTATTTTTCTGCTACAAAGATTAAGTGGATACTTGACAATGTCAAGGGGGCAAGAGAGCTTGCAAATGAGGGAAAGCTCCTGTTTGGTACAGTTGAGACCTGGCTTATCTGGAAGCTAACCAAGGGACAGGTGCATGTGACAGATTACTCTAATGCCAGCAGAACTATGCTTTTTAACATTAACACACTTGAGTGGGATGAGGATATCTTAAAGGAGCTTGATATACCTAAGAGCATGCTGCCAAAGCCAATGCCATCAAGCTGCGTCTATGGCTACAGTGACCCTGCATTTTTCGGAGACTCTATCCCAATCGCAGGTGCAGCAGGAGACCAGCAGGCTGCTTTATTTGGACAGACCTGTTTCAAGGCAGGGGAAGCAAAAAATACATATGGTACAGGCTGCTTCCTGCTGATGAATACAGGAGAGATGCCGGTATTTTCTAAAAACGGACTTGTCACTACTATTGCATGGGGACTGGACGGCAAGGTAAACTATGCACTTGAAGGCTCAATCTTTGTGGCTGGTGCAGCAATCCAGTGGCTGCGTGACGGCATGAGGCTGATTGATTCGGCATCAGATTCAGAGTACATGGCTACAAAGGTCAAGGGTACACATGGCTGCTATGTGGTTCCTGCGTTTACAGGTCTGGGAGCACCACACTGGGATCAGTACGCCCGTGGTACAATCGTAGGCATAACCCGTGGAACCAACAAGAACCATATCATAAGGGCGACACTTGAGTCTATTGCCCTTCAGGTATGCGATGTAATAGATGCCATGAAGGCAGACTCGGGAACAGATATTACTACACTCAAGGTGGATGGCGGTGCCAGTGCCAACAACTTCCTTATGCAGTTCCAGGCAGATATGCTGGATGCCACAGTAAAGAGACCGGCATGTGTAGAGTCAACAGCCATGGGAGCTGCCTATCTTGCAGGACTTGCAGTGGGCTACTGGGAGAACAAGGAGGATGTTATTAAGAACCAGCAGATTGGCAGGGTCTTTGAGCCAAATATGGACCCGGAGGAGAGAGCCACAAAGCGTAAGGGCTGGAATAAGGCTGTAAAATATGCCTACGGCTGGGCAAAAGATTCTGACGACGAGGAAGAAGAATAAGATAATTAATTAATATAAGTATTGGGAAACAGGGGAGAGATTTGGGGAGGATAGATGAACCAAATCAGGTATTTTAAAATATATAAGAGCTTTCTCCGGGTCTTGGACTGGATATTTCCACCCAGATGTCCTGTTTGTGATGGGATAATGGACAGTGGTGAGCTTATCCATGAAAACTGCCGCAGAAAGCTCTTTTTTGTAAAGGAGCCATGCTGCGCAAGGTGTGGAAGACCTGTGCCTTCTGAGGCAAAAGAGTATTGCATGGACTGTACAAAGGCACATAATGTACATCAGAAAACCAGTGGGGCATGCTTTAAGCAGGGCAAAAGCCTTTTCCTGTATAAGGGCATAATCAAAGAAACCATGTACCGGTTCAAGTACTCGAATAAAAGAGAGTATGCAGAGTATTTTGCCGTGGAAGCTGCAAAAAGATATGGGGACTGGATAAGGCAGAAAAACATACAGGCGGTTGTTCCAGTGCCTATGTACAGACATAAGCAGAGAGTCAGAGGCTACAATCAGGCTGAGGTTTTTGCAAGGGCGCTGTCAGTGGAACTGGGGCTTCCTCTGGTCACAAATGGAGTGAAAAGAGTGCGCAATACAGCACCTTTAAAGACTCTTAATCCGGAGGAAAGAAAAAATAATCTGAAAAATGCTTTTCAAGGGATAAATAATATAGTAAAATATGACCATATACTATTAATTGACGATATATACACGACTGGAAGCACTGCGGAAGCGGTGAGCCAGGCGCTAATAAAGACAGGGATAAAAGAAGTTTACCTGCTATGCATATGTATAGGTGAGGGAGCTTAGGAGGAATAGTGTAATGGAAGTAAAAAACTGTAAATCCTGCGGACGTTTATTTAACGTGATGGGCAGAGAAAGATTATGTCCGGCATGCAGGGCAAAGCTGGAAGAAAAATTCCAGGAGGTTAAGAGATATCTCGAGGAGAATCCGAACTCATCTGTTGAGACAGTTTCAAGAGAAAACAATGTAAGTACTAAGCAGATAAGGCAATGGGTTAAAGAGGAAAGACTTATATTATCCAGTGGAATAGTGGATGGAATTGTATGCGAGACATGCGGCAAGCCGATTGCTACAGGACGCTACTGTGAGAAGTGCAAGGCAAAATTATCAAGCTCATTTGCCAATGCCCTTGACAAGCCAAAGCAGGCAGAAAGCAAAAGCCTGGAGCGTGACAGGGACGGAGATAAGATGAGGTTCCTCAGAAGTTAAGAAAAAATTAATAAAAAATACGCCAAAGATAAGCCGTTTCCCCGACTGCGGGAAATGGCTTTTTATTGTCAAAGAAAACCCATTATGGTATAATTTCTAAGAATGTATAATTGTGTCTATTACAAGGAGAATTTATGATTAATGAGGATAGAGTGAAGGAACTGTACCATTTGGCGGCATATGAATCCACAAATGAGAAGCTTCACAGAGATGTAAATGAATATTATCTGTGGGATTATGTGTGGAAGGAAGTCTTAAAGAGCTTCTTTTCAGGAAGCCTTGCCTTTGCAGGGCTCATGGTGCTGTGGGTAATCCAGGATGTGCAGGGACTGCTTGACAGCCTAAACAGCATGGATATGGTGGCAACTGCTACAATAGTTGTTGCTTTATATATCGCTTTTATGGCTGTGTATATATTTATTACAGTTCTTGTATACACTGCAAGATACGGCAGGGGAAGAAAGAAAATGCGTAAGTATGTTGAACATTTAAAAAACACAAATAGAATGTACAACAGAGATGAAAAGTTGAGACGCTAGGAGGGAATATGACTAAATTATTGGAATTAAAGGATAAATACACAAAATTGTTTGCGTCCTATGAGACATATATCACACCGGTTTTGAAATTTGTGCTCATGCTTGTGACTCTGCTCTTTATAAGGGGAAATATAGGCTATATGAGTAAAATCAGCTCAATACCTGTGACCATAGTGATTGCCTTAATAGGAGCACTTTTACCTATAAATGCCATGATATGGATTTTTGCCGTGATTCTTCTGGCAGACCTGTATGCCCTGTCAATAGAGGTGGCGGCTACAGCCTTTGTGCTTCTGGCAGTTATCTATTTTATATACTTCAGATTCACACCGAAGGATGGACTGGCAGCAGTGCTTACACCAGTCTGCTTTAAGCTTGGCATACCATATGTCATGCCGGTTGGAGCTGGACTTCTGGGAGGAGCCTTTTCAGCAATATCTGTAGGCTGTGGCACAGTATTATATTTCTTCCTTGATGGAATTAAGCAGAATGCCACAGAGCTTAGCACAACAGTTGACTCAGACACAATTTCGACAAAATTTAATGTTACAGTTGGGCAGCTGCTGGGGAATAAGGAAATGTATCTTGTGCTTGCCATAATGGCGGCCACAACTATTATAGTATACCTGGTCAGAAGGCTGAGAACTGACTACGCATGGACACTTGCCATAGTTTCGGGAATTGTTATCCAGGTTGTTGGCCTTTTGGTTGGCTATCTGGTACTGGGAGTATCTGGCAAAATACTTTTTATGATAATCGGAAGCATAGTATCACTGCTGATAGGCTTTGTACTACAGTTCCTGTTTATGAACCTTGACTATGCCAGAACTGAGAGAGTCCAGTTTGAGGATGATGAGTATTACTATTATGTCAAGGCTGTACCTAAGAAAATGGTTGCCACAGAGGAAAAGACTGTAAAGCATTTTGGAAATACAGCAGCCATGGGCAAACGGATAAACAGAACCCCATCTGAGGACAAGGATGATTACATCACAAACAAGGTAATCGCTGAGGAACTGGACATAGATGAGGATCTTTTGAAATAATATAGAATTTTGATGAAAAAGATAATGGAAGGAGAGCAGAATGCAGAGCTTTTTAGGAATGTTGAGTGCCTTTGCAGAAAAGGCGGCGACATATGTTAGCATACCAAATATAAGCATATCGACAGTTGATATTATAGAGATTCTTATTATTTCTGTACTCTTCTACCATGTACTTGTATGGATAAAGGATACAAGAGCCTGGAACCTGTTTAAGGGTATCATCATCATATTGGTATTTGTCCTGATAGCGGCAGTTTTCCAGATGAATACCATAATATGGCTGGCAAAAAACACCTTTGATATTGGATTGCTGGCAATTGTTGTAATCTTCCAGCCGGAGCTGAGACATGCGCTTGAGAATATCGGTGGTAAAAAGATTTTTGGTAATCTGTTCACCATAGGCAAAAATGAGAGTGTCAAGTTCTCAGATAAGAC
>CAVFAM010000150.1:0-757 GCA_963620375.1 Bacteroidaceae bacterium | reverse complement strand
TGATAAAGGCAAGCTATGCTATGGGCAAGGTCAAGACTGGCGCCCTCATAGTAGTGGAGGACAGCATAAAGCTTGATGATTACATCAGGACAGGAATAGATGTTGATGGTATTTTAACCAGTCAGCTTCTTATAAATATTTTTGAAAAAAATACACCTTTACATGATGGCGCAGTGATTGTAAGAGGAGACAGGGTCGTATCTGCCACCTGCTATCTGCCGCTGTCGGACAGTCTTAACCTGTCAAAGGATCTTGGAACCAGACACCGTGCAGCAGTTGGTGTAAGTGAGGTCAGTGATTCCCTCACCATTGTGGTGTCCGAGGAGACTGGAAAGGTATCAATTGCAATGAAGGGCAAGATATACCACGATGTCGATGCTGATTTCCTCAGAAAGCAGCTGCAATTCGTACAGAACAAGACATATGAAGTAAAGGGTATAGAGCTTTTGAAAAGGAGGTTAAAGAATGAAAAGAAATCTTCTTAAATCTCTGACAAACAATCTCGGATTTAAAATACTGGCAGTCATTTTTGCATTTGCTCTCTGGCTGGTTGTCTACAACATAGAGGACCCGACCAAGACCAAGACCTTTTCCACAAATGTGACAGTGGAAAATGCTGATGCAGTGACAGAGCTTAACAAATGCTATGAGGTGGTAGATGGCAGCAACTTTGTGTCATTTTCTGTGACTGCAAAGAGAAGTGTGCTTGATAACATGGAGGATAGCGATTTTACAGCAGTGGCTGATATGTCAAAGC
>CAVFAM010000149.1:9297-11019 GCA_963620375.1 Bacteroidaceae bacterium | reverse complement strand
TGCGTAGGACTATGGCTAATGTTTATTCGGATTTTTATTGCTATACAGGATTTTGGATTTTTTGCATATTTATATGTGAATTATTATCTAAAAATCCCCCTTTTTACCGCCATATCTCAATTTGTTGGAAAAGATTAATATGATTATTGATTAAAAAGTCCAATTCAGACCTTTTTCCGGATTTAAAATAAGGTAAAACTAGAAAAAAGTCCAAAACATGCCGACTAGCATATTTCAGACTTTTTATTATAATTTCCCTGCGTATCAACACTTCAACAGGCAATTATTATCTACTGCGCATCCTTCCAGAAGTTCACAGGCTCATAATCCTGTAACTTAGCAAGAAAGCCTCTCTTGCTCAGCTCCTCCTGTATCATATCCAGGAGCTCCTCGCTGTCAGCCACTATAGTATGATAGTGAAATCCTGACGTAACATTCTTAAGCAGGCTTGATTTTCCAGACTTGATATCCTCCATGTATTTGCGGATATCCATGCGGGATTTTATGTTCATGTCAGCTCTAAGGACGCCATACACCTTGTGATATACGAATACATCCTTGACCAGACCTCCCATATCCACTATGAGAGAAAGCTCCTCTTCCACCTCGTCATCCGAGTGTTGTACCTTAAATACACGCTCGCATACATTTCTTGTCTGTAAAACATAGCCTCTGTTTGTCGAAAAAATCGCGGTGCCATTGGCTCTAAGCAATGCGACATCCTGGACTATGACCTGTCTGCTCACATTCAGCTCTTTTGCCAACGCTACTCCAGCAACAGGAGTACTGCTCGACCTCAAAATGTTTATTATTTTCTCACGTCTGTCTTCGCCGTTCATTTTTCTTCCTTTCCAGCATATTTCTTCTATATATCATTTTACATGAAACTCAACATAATTCAAGCTATCACTGGCTCGTTTATACCAGACTGACAGCTTAAACTTTATTCCACTGCATGAAGATTTTTGAGTGAAATATCCATAATCGGTGCTGAATGTGTCAGGGCACCGCTGCTGATATAATCTACTCCCATATCCTTAAGTCTTGCAATATTTTCCTTTGTGACGTTTCCTGAGATTTCGATTTCAGCACGGCCATCAATGTAGGCAATACATTTTCTTAAGAGGTCATCTGACATATTGTCAAGCATGATTATGTCTGCTCCTGCCTCGATTGCATCTACAACCATGTCATAGGTCTCTACCTCTACCTCGATTTTTCTGACAAATGGAGCATAAGCCTTTGCCATTGTCACAGCTTCCTTAACACCTCCTGCTGCTCCGATGTGGTTATCCTTTAAAAGCACACCGTCTGACAGATTGTATCTGTGGTTGTTTCCGCCACCAACTCTCACTGAATATTTTTCAAAAATCCTGTTGTTAGGACAGGTCTTTCTGGTGTCAAGAAGCTTGATGCTGCTGCCCTCCAGAAGACTTGCAACCTCATGTGTATATGTGGCGATTCCGCTCATTCTCTGGAGATAATTGAGGGCTGTTCTCTCACCGCAGAGGAGGACTCTGATATCTCCGTATACCTTTGCCATGAGCTGTCCTGCCTTGACAAAATCGCCATCCTTAACCATAAACTCAACTCTTGTCTTATTATCTAAAAGTGTAAAGGTTCTCTCAAACACCTGTAAGCCGCAGATGATTCCATCCTGCTTGCAGATTAAGTCTACCTCGCCCTGCTTTGGCTCCGGCATAACTGCGTTTGTAGATACGT
>CAVFAM010000149.1:8552-9287 GCA_963620375.1 Bacteroidaceae bacterium | reverse complement strand
TGTCTTCCTTTAATGCTCCTAAAATATATGGGTCTACATTTAAGCCCAATGTTACCTGATCGTACATATTACTTCCTCTCTTTGATTATATTTTTACTCACACAAACTTTCATGTGGAAAGTTTGTGTTAATTATACAGAAAACCTGCCACTGGTAGCTTCTCTGGTATCCATTTTTCCCACATGGAAATTTACCAAATATTTCCGTGCAGAAAGTTTTACCGGATCATTTATACAGCTTTTCTCAACGAACTGTCCATGTCGGCTGCCATATCAAGCGCAGCCCTCTTTGCAAACACAAGGCTCTCAAGCAGAGAATTGCTTGCCAGTCTGTTCTTGCCATGCACGCCATTGCAGGCTGTCTCGCCTACTGCATAGAGGTTTTTCATGGAAGTGCCGCTCTCATAGTTTACCTTGATACCACCCATAAAATAATGCTGGGCTGGAACAACAGGGATGCACTCTGTAAACACATCATAGCCCATCTCCTTACAATGCTCTATGATATTTGGGAAATGCCTCTCAAGCTCATCCCTTGGGATTGTCCTCAAATCCTCCCAGACATGCTCTGTTCCGTCCTTTTCCATCTGGGTATATATTTTCTCTGTCAATACATCCCTAGGCAAAAGCTCATCTGTGAAACGCTCCATGTTTTTGTCATAGAGCTTTGCGCCCTCGCCTCGCACTGACTCTGAAATCAGGAAGCTTCTCTCCTCACTGTTTTCAGAATAGAGGG
>CAVFAM010000149.1:4515-8518 GCA_963620375.1 Bacteroidaceae bacterium | reverse complement strand
TCAAAAAGCTTCTCTCCTCGCTGTTTTCAGAATAAAGGGTTGTAGGGTGAATCTGCACATAATCCAGATTTTTAAGCTCAACACCGTGCTTTTTGGCTATTTCAAGGGCATCACCTGTCAGGTGTCTGAAATTGGTTGAGTGCTTATAGAGACCACCAATTCCACCGGTTGCAAGCACTACATATCTGGCATCCACAGTTACCTGGCTTCCATCCTTAAGCTCAATCACTGCGCCCACGCATTTTTTGTCTTTTTCTACTATATCAATAATGCTAGTGTACTCCATAAGGGTCACATTTGGCAATTCCTTTACCCTGGCGAGAAGCTTGCTGGTGATTTCCTTACCTGTTATGTCCTCGTGGAACACGATTCTTTTCTGGGAATGAGCACCCTCTCTGGTATACAGGAGGTTTCCATCCTCATCACGCTCAAACTCTACACCATAGGCCACCAGCTCTTTCACAACATCTGGTGACGACTTAATCATTATCTCAACGGATTTTTTATCATTCTCATAATGACCAGCCTTCATAGTATCCTCAAAATAGCTGTCGTAATCCTCTGGTGCCTTCCACATGCACATACCGCCCTGAGCCAGAAAAGAGTCGTTACTCTCCAGGTCAGACTTTGTAATCATAAGTATCTGCTTATCTCTTGGAAGGTTCAGTGCGCAGTATAATCCAGAGCATCCTGTACCAGCTATTAAAACGTCTGTCTTCATATCAATACTTCCTTTCGCATTAAAAAATGCCTTTTCTTTAACGTCGTTGAATGGGAGTATAGCACAAAACTTTACAAGTGACAAGACACATGTAAAACATTTGTAAAGTTTATTGTTGACAATAACTGTTATATGCCCGTATAATCTCACTAAGTGTTAATTAATTTATCTAGCCACACTTAACAGAAATTTACACAATTTAGGAGATTAAAATGACAACCAGAGAATTACAGGATGAAATCCTTAGATTAAAAAAAGAAAATGACGTGTGCATTTTAGCCCATGCATACCAGAGCCATGAAATATTAGAGGTAGCTGACTACACAGGCGATTCCTACGGCTTAAGCGTGCAGGCTGCAAAAGCACCTAACAAGAACGTACTCATGTGCGGTGTCAGATTTATGGCAGAGACAGTGAAAATCCTCTCACCGGAAAAAAGAGTCCTGCTCTCAAACTCAGGCGCAGGATGTCCTATGGCAGAGCAGCTTGACACAGAGCTTCTGCAAAGCTTAAAGGACAACAATCCAGACTACACAGTGGTAGCCTACATAAACACCACATCTGAGCTTAAGACTCTGTGCGATGTGTGCGTAACATCATCTTCTGCTGTAAAGATTGTTAAAAATATAGATAACGATAAGATTTTATTTGTTCCAGACTGCAACCTGGGCGCATGGGTTGCCGAGCAGGTTCCAGAGAAGGAGTTTAAGTTTGTACATGGTGGATGTCCTACCCATCTGCGCATGTCTGCCTTTAATGTAAAAAAGGCAAAGGCACTGCATCCAGATGCCAAGCTTCTGGTACATCCGGAGTGTCTGGCTGAGGTATCAAAGGAGGCTGACTATATAGGAAGCACCACAGGAATTATGGATTACGCCAGAAAGAGCGATGACAAGGAATTTATTATCGGTACTGAAAACAGCATTTTGCAACATTTGCAGTATGAGTGTCCTGATAAGAAGTTTTATCCTCTGTCAAAGGACTGCGTGTGCCACAATATGAAGCTTACTACACTTATGGATGTGTATAATTGTGTTAAGGGTACTGGTGGGGAAGAAATCACATTGGATGAGGATGTGAGGGTTAAAGCTTTGAAGTGCATCAATACAATGCTGACACTTGGAGCATAAATGAATTAGTTTCGCAAACTTCCCACTTGTGAGTTATGAAAAGCGGATAGCATACAGTGTATTTTCCAGAAAAAATATGAAGTTAGCTGCGGGATGTAATCGTGGATAGGGAGCTTCCATGGTAATGGAACCCGCAGCAGTTCATATTTTGTTCTGTAAAACAACTGTATGTTATCCGCTTGCTTTTTGGCTTTGAATGGGAAGTTTGAGGTTTCGGTGTTTGCTTTGCTGCTCTTTATGCTGCCGACTTATCTTTGCTTATCTCCTACATTCTAAGGCAATGTCAAATCCTGCCTTTGGTTTATTGTATGTTTTGATTTTCCTATTCTAATTGAAGCCCACTACCTTCTGAGAGAGTTTGTAAGCTGCAATTGATATCTTGCGTCCTCCTCTGCCGGGCAGATTCATGGAATTGCCTAGGATTCCTCTTCTTAGTCTGTGGTAGACTCTGATGTCTTTGTTCTTGATATACTGCCAAAGCTCTCTCTTTTTCTCGAGATTTTCTTCTGTGCCTGATTTTATGAGCATGATTGTTGATACCACTGTGATTATCTCTAAGTAGTTGAACATGTATTTTCTGCATTTTAAGTTTGGCACCTTCCACAGGTCTACGTCGTCCAGCATTATCTTATTGACCTTTATCTGCTGGTCTATGCGGCTTATCATGACCTTTTCGTTTACGGACTGGTCTTCTCTTCCTATAAAATAGCGGTAGAAGTCTACATCCATATAATACATGGTGCGCACATTTGGCAGTGGCTTGTATACATAGATATTATCCACATAAAATGTATGCTTTGGAAGCTCTAATCCACACTCACGCAGAAGCTTTGTCCTGTAAATCACTGAGTGCATCAATATGTAATGTCCCTTATGGAAGTGCTTTATATCACTCCATGTAAAAATCTGATTCTGTGGGAAGCCGGTCTGGCGCATTACCTTCTTATGCTTTGCCCCCTCTTTCTCATAGACATAGTTTGCAAGCAGCATATCCAGATTATTTTCGCCACCTGCCAGCTCTCTTAATTTATCAAGAATAGCCATATATGCGTCATAGTCTACCCAGTCATCGCTGTCTACTACCTTAAAATAAAGTCCTGTTGCGTTCTTTATTCCCGTGTTGACTGCCTCACCGTGTCCCCCGTTTTCCTGATGTATGGCTTTTACTATTGTAGGATATTTTTCCGCATACTGGTCTGAGATTTCTGCTGTCCTGTCCTTTGAGCCATCATCTACTATGATGATTTCCACATCCTCACCGCCTGGGAGAATGGATTCTATGCAATGCTCCATGTAGCTTTCTGAGTTATAGCATGGTATTGCAAATGATAATAATTTCATAACTTAATTCCTTCACCTTATATTTTTCTACTTATCCCATTATACACCAATATGCAAAAATTCCTATTAAATTTGCTTTAATTTTACATGCAAGTTTTTGGTACCATAGTCCTACACAGTTTGTTCATATTTTGTTTACAGAATTATCAAAAACCCAACACACGGTTTTCACATTTACAAAATATACTACTATCATAAACAAAAAAGAAATTCTCATACTAATCTTTTTCATAGATAAGCCGATGCCAGCCACATGCGTCGGCTTCCTCTTTTTTTATCCCTTTTTCATCATTTACTATATCCTAACCACATTGGTTAAGATGTGGTCAGGATATTCTCTCATGAAAAATACTTTTGATTTTTATTCATTATTGTTCGCTTGACATTATTGTTTCCTCGACTTGCCGCATCATTCGCAATCCCGTGTGCTTCGCACACTTTCCCGCAGTTTTGCAGCTAAGATTGCTCATTATGTGGCAAGTTACGTTGTTTCACAACTACATATGTACATAAGCAGCTACTTACAAGCAAGCTTGACGCAGCTGCTTATGTACATATGTCGAGGGAACAGTAACTTTTTTATAAATATTAGATTGACAAAAATTTATCAAAGATATATGATTTTAATATCAACAAAATTTGTACGGTATAGAGGAGGATTTATACGATGAGTGAATTCAAAAATTTAACACTCGATGTAGCAGATGAAATTGCTGTTCTCGCAATCTCAAGACCAGCAGCTCTTAACGCTTTAAATAGCGAGACACTTGACGAGCTTAATGTAGCTCTTACAGAAATTGAAGCCAGAGAT
>CAVFAM010000149.1:0-4505 GCA_963620375.1 Bacteroidaceae bacterium | reverse complement strand
GAAAACATTTAGAATATGCAAAATTAAATAAAAAATAAAATTGGAAAATAAAGTCGGAAATAGTCTTACAAACATTGACAAAAATTTATCAAAGTGGTAGTATTTTGGTATAAATGTAGGAAATACATATGGTTTTTTAAGGAGGATTTATACAATGAGCGAGTTCAAAAATTTAACACTTGACGTAGCAGATCAGATTGCTGTACTTGCAATTTCAAGACCGGCTGCTCTTAATGCATTAAACAGTGAGACTCTTGATGAGTTAAACGTAGCATTAACAGAGATCGAGGCAAGAGACGATGTTAAGGTTGTTATCTTAACAGGTGGTCCTGATAAGAAGGGCAACGAGTTCAAGTCATTCGTTGCCGGAGCTGATATTGCTGAGATGGTTAACTTCACAGCACCAGAGGCAAGAGCATTTGGAATCAAGGCTTCTGAGCCATTCTTCAAATTAATGAACATGCGTCAGGTTACAATCGCAGCTGTTAACGGCTTCGCACTTGGCGGAGGATGCGAGATTGCTATGGCTTGTGATATCAGAATCGCTTCTGAGAACGCTATCTTTGGTCAGCCTGAGACAGGTCTTGGAATCATTCCTGGATTCGGTGGTACACAGAGACTTGCCCGCCTTGTTGGAATGGGACGTGCTAAAGAAATGATTTTCACATGCGATAATGTTGATGCTAATGAGGCTTATCGTATCGGTCTTGTAAATAAAGTTGTTGCCAAGGAAGAGCTTATGCCAACTGCTAAGGCTATGGCTGCTAAGATTATCTCAAAGGGAAGCTATGCTATCTCTGTTGCAAAGGCTGCTATCAACAACGGATATGATATGGATATCAAGAACGCTGTTGAGATGGAGGCAAACCTCTTTGGTGTTGTCAACGACACAAATGATAAGAAAGAGGGAATGGGAGCATTCCTTGAGAAGAGAGCTGCTAACCTTACAGATTTCTAATTATCATAGACAATTAGCTTTCTAAAATATTTACATACTACAAGAACCGGTCTGCATATGCAGCCGGTTCTTATTTTATTACCTAAATGTGTACGAAGCTGCTGGTGGCAGGCTCATCTGGTAGAGTTTGGACTTTTTCTGCTTACATTGTCATTTCTGATACAAAAAATTGTTATTTTGGACTTTTGAGTTTTATATAAGACATTTCTTTTCCAAGAAATGATGCTTACGACGCAAAACAGGTATTTTTTAGATAATAACAAGTTCCAAATCTAGGAAAAAGTCCAAAATATACGATGTTAAGCTCTCTGCCAGATTATAGCCGAATAAGCAGGAAGCTCCACTCCTCCATTAAACTCAGACACAGTATCTGCATTGTCCTGCAGTTTTCCAGCATGATAATCTGCAAGGACTCTAAGGCTGCCGCTTCCAGCATCAAAACCTGTGCCAAATGGCTGGTCTGTGGCATTTATGGCAACAAATACCTTTTCGCCCTCCCATTCTCTGCTGAAAATGCACTGTCCGTTTGTCAACACCACTGATTTAAAGTCTCCATACTGTAATGCCTTTGAGGCTTTCTTGACCTCAGCAAGCCTTGCTATCCACTCAGTCAATCCATTAAACTCTGGTTTATCAAAGCAGGCTCTGAGTGCCGGGTCTCCCTCCTCTTTTCTCGCTTTGGCACCCCACTCACTGCCATAATATACGCAAGGTATGCCTGGCATGCCAAAAGCAATTGCATAGATAAGAGGGATGTGGTTTTCATTATTCAATATACTTGCAACCCTTGTCACATCATGGTTATCCACAAATGACAAAAGATGCTTACCCTTGTATAAGGTCCACTGCTCTGGTCCAAACTGGCGCAGCAGGGAATGATTGATTTCAAACATATTCATGGAATTAAAGCTTGAATGAAGTCCCTTGTAGCATTCATAATTTGTGACCGAATGAAGCATACTGTCGTTCATTATCTGGTTGTAATCGCCGTGCAATGTCTCTCCCACAAGGAAAAAGTCTGGCTTTAAGCTGTCGCAGAACTGTCTGAGTCTCCTGATAAAATCATGGTCGAGGCAGTACGCCACATCAAGTCTCAATCCGTCTATGTCAAATTCATCCACCCAGCCCTTTATAGCCGAGAAAATATGCTGGATTACATCTTCGTTTCTGAGGTTTAGCTTAACCAAGTCATAGTTGCCTTCCCAGCCCTCGTACCACAAACCGTCATTGTAGTTAGAGTTGCCCTCAAAAGAAATCTGCGCAAACCAGCCCACATATGGTGAATTTTCCCTGTTTTTAAGCACATCCTGAAAAGCCCAGAAGCCTCTGCCCACATGGTTGAATACGCCATCCAGCACAACCCTTATGCCTTCCTTGTGAAGATTTTCACATACCAGGGCAAAGTCCTCATTGCTACCAAGTCTTGTATCTATTTTGGTATAATCTCTGGTATTGTAGCCATGAGTGTCTGACTCAAATACCGGTGAAAAATATATGGCATTGGCTCCCACTGATTTGATGTGTGGAATCCAGTCATTCACCTTTAAGATTCTGCTCGCTGCCACTCCGTCATTCTCAAATGGAGCCCCGCAAAAACCCAGCGGATAAATCTGATAAAATACACTTTCATATGCCCACATTGCAAGCACCTCCTGATGTCGATTTATTAATTTCATATATTTTATTTTAGCACATATGTAAAGCCCTGCACCAGAGCTAACCTTCTTATATCTGTCTTCAGGCTTTCAGATATCTGTGAAGACTTACACATTACATACATAAAACCTGCCACTGTTAGCTTTTATTGCATATTTGGGTATACCACCCGAATATGCCATCGACAGCTTCTCCGGATTCATGGCAAGAAAAATGGCATCACATTAACTTACGCTAATTGTGATGCCCTTTCTTATAACACCTAAGCATGCAGTAACAGCAGCCAATGCTAATTCTCTATATTCATTTCTGTACTCTACATACAAATTATCTGCATACTTTGCTTTGCACTCGCATTACGCCATCTCAAACTGTGAATTATACAGCTCCGCATAAAATCCATTCTTTGCAAGCAGCTCATCATGTGTACCCTGCTCGATAATATCTCCATCCTTCATCACAAGAATCATGTCTGCATTCTTGATTGTAGACAGTCTGTGGGCAATTACAAAGCTTGTTCTGCCCTTCATCAGGTTATCAAGAGCCTTCTGTATACGAATCTCTGTACGGGTATCTACAGATGATGTCGCTTCGTCAAGAATAAGGATTCTGTTATCCGCAAGGATTGCTCTTGCAATAGTAAGCAGCTGCTTCTGTCCCTGGGATACATTTGAAGCATCCTCATTAAGCTCCATATCATAGCCTCCCGGAAGAGTCTGGATAAAGTGGTGGGCATGAGCCGCCTTTGCTGCTGCGATAACCTCCTCGTCAGTAGCATCCAGTCGTCCGTATCTGATATTTTCCATAATGGTGCCCTTAAAGAGCCATGTGTCCTGTAGAACCATGCCAAAGGCATCCCTCAAATCTGTACGGTTATAGTCCCTGATGTCATGGCCATCCACCAGAATAGCTCCTGATGTGACATCATAAAATCTCATAAGCAGCTTAACCATAGTGGTTTTTCCTGCACCTGTAGGGCCAACAATGGCAACCTGCTGACCAGGCTTAACCTTGGCAGAGAAATCATTGATGATTATCTGGTCTGGATTATATCCAAAATGAACATGTGAAAACTCAACACTTCCCTCAATCTTGTCAAGCTTGACAGGATTCTCTACAGTCACATCCTCCTCTTCCTCCTCGAGGAATTCAAATACACGCTCTGAAGCTGCTGCCATGGACTGTAACTGGTTTGCCACCTGGGCAATCTGCTGTATAGGCTGTGTGAAATTCTTCACATACTGTATAAATGCCTGAATATCACCGATTGTGATGACATTTTTTATAGCCAGAATACCACCGGAAATTGCTACACCGGCATAACCTAAGTTGCCTACAAACTGCATGATAGGCATCATGAGTCCTGAGAGAAACTGTGACTTCCATGCAGACTGATACAATACGTCATTTGCCTCTTTAAAGGTCTTAATTGTCTCAGCCTCCTTGTTATAAGCCTTTATAACCAGATGACCGCCATAGACCTCCTCAACCTGACCGTTGATATGACCTAAATATTCCTGCTGCTGCCTGAAGTACTTCTGCGAGTGCTTAATCACAAAGGAAATAAGCAGGGCAGAAACTGGCAGGATAACCAGTGAAATCAAGGTCATAAGCGGTGAAATCGAAATCATCATAGCCAGAGTACCAATCAATGTCGCGACAGATGTGATAATCTGCGTGATACTCTGGTTTAAGCTCTGTCCCAAGGTATCCACATCATTTGTGATACGGGAAAGGACTTCACCATAGGTTCTCGACTCAAAATACTTCATAGGCATGCGGTTGATTTTGGCTGTGATGTCCTTACGCATCCTGTAGCATGTCTTCTGGGTAATGTTTGTCATAATAAGACCCTGGGCAAACATAAAGACTGCACTTACTACATATAAGC
>CAVFAM010000148.1:4942-7486 GCA_963620375.1 Bacteroidaceae bacterium | reverse complement strand
ATGGTACACCGGTCAATTCATCAAAGACAGCACCATGTATCTGCCGTGGAATAATGAAATACTTCCCAGACCTTGCCAATGCAAAGATTGTCCGTACCTGGGCAGGCTGGATGGATGCGTCATCGGACGGAGTGCCATCGCTGGGTACAGTGGATGAGATACCGGGACTCTATGTGGCTTGTGCATTTAACGGTCATGGATTTGGAATTGCGCCGGCAGCAGGAGAGCAGCTCGCCAAGCTGATTGTGACGGGGAAGACGGATGTGGATTTGAGTGCGCTGCACTACGACAGATATAAGGCGAAAATTTGATGCTTGAGGTGGGATTGTGGGCTTCCCACCTGGAGGTTGTGGAAATCAGATAGCATACAGTGTATTTTCCAGAAAAAATATGAAGTCAGCAACGGGATGTTATCGAGGATAGAGCTTACAGGATTTGTGGGTGTTATCCGTTGCGGAAGCTTATGGAATCCCGTTGCAGTTCATATTTTGTTCTGGAAAACAACTGTATGCTATCTGATTATCGGTAGGTTTTGAGTGGGAAGCTCGAAGAGCTGCGCCTCGAGCATGAAATTTTTGTGGGGAAAAGTAAGAATTATTTTTTCGGCAAAATACACTGTATATCAGGAGATTAGCACAGTGTAGAATGTGGGCAGTTTGAGTTAATATTGACAAACCTTAAGGATAGGTAAATATAGGAGGAAGTGTAATGAACAATTTTACATTTAACATACCGACAGACATTAGATTTGGAAAAGACCAGATAGAGTGCCTCCCAGATGAGCTTGCCAAGTATGGGAAAAAGGTACTTCTTGTATATGGCGGTGGCAGTATCAAGAGAAGTGGACTTTACGATAAGATTATGGCGCTCCTCAAGGATTTCGAGGTGTCGGAATTATCTGGAATAGAGCCTAATCCCAAGCTTAGCTCTGTGGAGGAGGGGGCTGCGATTTGCAAGGAAAAGGGGATTGAAGTAATTCTGGCTGTAGGCGGTGGAAGCACCATTGACGCTTCAAAGCACATAGCGGCTTCTGCCTGCTATGATGGTGAGCCTTGGGATTTGGTGCTGGACAGGAGTCTTGTGAAAAAGGCTCTGCCTGTTGCTGTTGTCCTGACAATATGTGCTACTGGCTCAGAGATGAATTCAGGGGCAGTGATAAGTAATGAAATGACCCACGAGAAGCTTGAGATTAACATACCCCTTCTTTATCCTAAGCTGTCTATATGTGACCCGACATATCTGTATACCCTGCCGGCAAGGCAGACTGCGGCTGGTTCTGTAGACATTTTGTCTCATGTTATGGAACAGTATTTCCAGCCAAATGATGAGGCTTATATCACAGATGCAATCAGTGAGGCTGTTATGAAAACTGTCATAAGATATGCCAGAAAAGCCATAGACGAGCCGGAAAACTATGAGGCTCGCTCAAATCTCATGTGGGCATCAACAGTAGGGCTTAATCATCTGCTCACAGTTGGAAAAGGCGGTGCCTGGAGCGTCCATCCAATCGAGCATGTGGTCAGCGCTTACTATGACATAACCCACGGAGTAGGACTTGCAATTTTGACACCAGCCTGGATGGAATATGTGTTATCGGATAGGACCGCTGCCCGCTTTGCCCGTTTCGCCAGAGAGGTATTTGGTGTAGATGAAGCTGATGACATGAAGGCGGCACGGCTTGGTATAGAGAAAGTCAGGGAATTTAATAAATCTCTCGATATGCCGGAAAAATTGTCTGAGGTTGGAATAACAGGCGAGAAGATTGACGAGATGGCATCTGAGGCTGTGAGGACAAGCGGGCTTGCGGAAAGGGCTTATGTCAAATTGAATAGTTCGGATGTGAGGGAGATATTGCTTATGTGCTTATAGATATTTGTCATACTCAAATATTATCCGCATATATATGTAATAAATTACAAGGAGTATGTAACCATGGAAAGATTTATTACTTATATGTACGCATATGAAAACAGAACAAAAGGCAGAAATGTAGGCTTTGTGAAGGTAGAGTGCAGAAAAGACACCTGCGCACTGGAGATACATATCAGGAATCTGGGACGCTTTAGCGGAAAATGCCGCACCTATCTGCTTATGGACGAAAATGTGATAGGGGTAGAGCTGGGGCATATGATAATAAGCTACGGGCAGGGGCAGGCAACCTACTATTTTGACAGAAATGACATAGAGCAGTCAGGCTATAAGCTGGAGCAGGTGAAGGCAGTGCGTGTGGAATGTGGTAATCAGGAGTTTCTGGCAAGCTGCTGGAGTGAGGATGCAGGGAACTGGATTGCACAGGATATAAGTGCTTTTACAAAGAGTGAGGATGTGCAGACAGACAAAGCGATGACTAATGAATATGCGCAAAAAAATAATGCTCAGATGGGTATGCCGCAATTCGATTCTGGACATTATAACATGGCTGCCGGTAGTATGGCACAGCTAGATAATATGGCTGAACAAAACACAAATGGAAAGCAAAATAATAATGTTCACACAGGAATATTACAGACTGAGTCGGTAGAGCATAATGTAGCTGCTAATAAT
>CAVFAM010000148.1:0-4932 GCA_963620375.1 Bacteroidaceae bacterium | reverse complement strand
ACACGGATTTCTTTTCGGTCGGACGGAAAATCAAAATCGACCTTGCCGACATCCGAAGGCTTTTCCCCACAAAGCAGTACTATGCCAACAACAGTTTTGTGATACACGGCTTTATGAACTACAAGCACCTGATTGTAAAGACAGAGGACGGCAAAAAATATCTGGGGGTTCCCGGCATATATGAAAAACCAGAGGAAATGATGGCAAAGCTCTTTGGCTTTACAGAATTTGTAGATGAAAAAACGCACTCCGAATCGCAATCCGAGGGTGCGTTTGGTTACTGGCTCAGTCAGGCTTTATGATTTGGGTCATCATTTTTCAAAAATGAATACAGATAGTGGTCCTGCCATTTGCCGTGGAGACAGATGTAATCACGGAGAACGCCTTCGTTGGTATAACCAATGCTTTCAAGCAGGTGGCAGGATGGTCTGTTGTTTTTCTCCACAACGGCGGTAATCCTGTTAAGGTTCAAATCATAAAAGGCAACTGACATGACACATTCTATCGCCTCAGTTGCATAGCCCTGATGGTGGAACATATGGGCGAATTTGTAGCCGATTTCACAGCTCTGATAAAAGGAATAGGTTATATTGTGGAGGCAGACAGTGCCTATGATATAATCTGGATTTTCCTTTAAAAACACATAAAAACGAACAGTCTGTCCTTTGACTGCCATATTGTATTCAAATTTCAGTAATTTGTGCTGGTGCTGAATTGTATAGAAGTCAGGAACACGGTCGGTCTCGTATCTTTCAAATAATTCACGGTCTCTGTTGTAGAAGTCAAGAACCATCATGGCGGCATCAGGCTTTAGCACCTTTAGAACCAGACGTTCAGTTTCGTATTTTAATAACATGTTTGATTTCCTTCCACGGATTGAAGTATAATCTAATTATATCATTTTAGGGTAGGAAGTCTATGACACAGGATGAAAAATATATGAAAGAAGCCATTAAGCAGGCTAAAAAAGCTTATAAAATAGAAGAGGTGCCAATTGGCTGCGTGATTGTGCAGGATGACAAAATCATTGCCAGAGGCTACAACCGCAGGAATATCGACAAAAACACCTTGTCCCATGCGGAGCTGAATGCTATCAAAAAAGCCAGTAAAAGGACAGGCGACTGGCGGCTTGAGGACTGCACCATGTACATCACCTTAGAGCCCTGCCAGATGTGTGCCGGGGCAATAGTCCAGTGCAGGATGGGCAGAGTGGTGATTGGAGCCATGAACGCAAAGGCAGGCTGTGCAGGGTCGGTGCTCAATATACTCCAGATGCCGCAGTTCAATCACCAGGTGGAGATGGAGACTGGGGTGCTTGAGGAGGAGTGTTCCACTATGCTGTCGCAGTTTTTCAGGGAATTACGGGAAAAAAAGAGACAGAAGCAGGAGTAAAGTCGCAAATTCCTTGACAATTCATATGTTTGTAGAGTACAATTAAGTCTCCGAGCAGCCGGGGTGGTAGCGGTACCTTGTACCAACAATCCGCTATAGTTGGGGTCATGTCTCGTAGAGGGTTCAAGCATGGGAGCTGCCCTTCATAAGTGGTGTTGACGTTTGGGTCTTTCGCAATGGAAATCTGTGAACCGGGTCAGGGTAGGAATACAGCAGCCCTAAGCAGACGCTTTCATGTGACGAGAGGCAGCCTGAACTGAGCTAACTGTGAAGGTAACGTCTTATGGGAGAATTCGAAGCGGGATGCTCGGTTTTTTTTATCGTATAAAAGCCGTACGATGAAAACTACAGACTGCAAGCTTGCTTGCAAGGATGTGGTTTGAAGGTAGGTAAGGTAGGCAGGGAGGACAAATGTTAGATAAAATACGAAAATATATACACATAGTATGTGAAGTAATAGAATTATTTTTTGCCCTGCTGGTAGGCGTGGCACTGGTAGTCGCAGTGGTGCGTTTTGTGCCAGAGCTTGGCTCATATATGGCAGGCTACCATGGAACCGATATGTTCTTAGAGGTGTTGGAGGAAATCTTCAGCCTTGTGGTGGGAATAGAGTTTATCAAGATGCTCTGCAAGCCAAATACGGACAACGTAATAGAGGCGCTTGTATTCCTTGTGTCAAGGCACATGGTTATAGGAACCAATTCTGCAATAGATAATTTGTTTTCTATAATAAGTATTGCTATACTGTTCCTTGTCAAGGCGTTTATACATGACCAGAAGAGAAAGCACAGAGCTATGGATTTGGAGCATGCGCAAGCTAAAAAGAGTGAGTAAGAATCAGCCTTGGAGGGAAGCCTTCAGGGCTGAATTTCTTTTGCGGCTTTAAATTTGACGACTTCCCACTTGGTGGTTGTGGGGCGCCGGATGGCATACAGTGTATTTTCCAGAAAAAATATGAAGTCAGCAACGGGACTTAATCGAGGATTGGGTTTACAGGAGCTGGGAGGCTTCTCCGTTGCGGAGGCTTATGGAACCCCGTTGCAGTTCATATTTTGTTCTGGAAAACAACTGTATGCCATCCGGCTGATTTACGATGGTGAGTGGGAAGTCTGGTTACAGATGATAATATAGGGTGAGAGAAAGTCGGGATGGGGAGTCCGTGGATTTTTAGCCCTATCTGGGATACAATGATATTAGGAGGCGCAGTGGTAGTATGATTCAGGATATAGAGCCGCATAAGTTTGATATTGCATATCAGGGCATAAAGCCTGATATGCAAAGTGACAGGCAGAATAAGTCGCTGATTTTTACTGGGGATAAGGTGCTGGTAAAAAGACCATTAATAGAGGCTGCTAGAGAAAACGAGAATAAAAACGACAACAAAGGCGACAACAAAGACGATAACAAAGAAGATTGCAAAGACAAGGACAAGAATACCAACTCTGGTCTATTTGACTTCCCTACATACATAGAAACAAAAGACCTCATATCAGACCAGCATTATCTGTTCAAATTGGATGATGTGGATTTTTTCCGTGGATATGTCGAGGCAGAAAGTCTGATAGATGTGGATAAGATTTATCTGGACGAGGCTGGTATCAAATGGAAGTATGAGTGGCAGATTCGCCGCTTTTTCAGGACTGCAAGACCCAAGGAGCTGGCTCTGGCTGGAATTACGGGCTTACATCTGAATGGCTGGTATCTCAAAAATAAGTTTTGCGGTGCCTGTGGTGCAGAGCTTATCATGGACTCGAAAGAGAGGATGATGAGGTGTCCTGCCTGTGGCAACATGATTTATCCGAGAATTAACCCGGCGGTGATTGTGGGCGTTACTGACGGTGACAGGATTTTGCTCACCAGATACAGGGGCAGGGAGTACAAGAAGTATGCGCTTGTGGCTGGTTTTACAGAGATTGGAGAGTCCTTTGAGGAGACTGTCCGCAGGGAGGTCATGGAGGAGACCGGGCTTAAGGTCAAGAACATACGCTACTACAAGTCTCAGCCATGGGGCTTTACGGACAACATACTGGCTGGGTATTATTGCGAGGTAGACGGAGATACAACTATTAAGATGGACAATGAGGAGCTGTCAACAGCCGAATGGGTGCGCAGAGAGGATATAGCTGTGGAGGAGGAAGACTTGAGCCTTACCAACGAGATGATTTGCCGGTTTAAGGTTGACATTGGAATCTAAACTATGTATATTGGAATAGTAGGAATTAAAATGTGCATGAGGTAAAAAAATGAAAATATCAACAAAAGGCAGATATGCGTTAAGATTAATGATAGATTTAGCTGAAAACAGTACAGGAGAGCCAATCAGCTTAAAGGACGTGGCAAAGCGCCAGGGAATTTCGGACAAGTATTTAGAGCAGATTATCTCCATACTGAATAAGGCCGGCTTTGTAAAAAGCATAAGAGGCGCCCAGGGCGGTTATCTTCTCAGAAAGCCGGCTGAGGATTACACTGTAGGCATGATTTTACGCCTTACAGAGGGCAGCCTTGCACCAGTAGCATGTCTTGATGAGGATGATTATGATTGCGATAGAAAGGACATGTGTGTTACTGTAATGGTATACAAGAAAATCAATGATGCAATCAATGATGTGGTGGACAATATCACACTTCAGGATTTGGTAGACTGGCAGAGTGAGAAAAACGGAAGCTACATTATCTAGCGAGGAATATTAATGAAGGAAAAAGTTGTTGTTGGAATGTCTGGTGGCGTTGACTCATCAGTTGCAGCCTATCTGTTAAAGGAGCAGGGCTATGATGTCATAGGAGTGACCATGCAGATATGGCAGGATGAGGACGAGTTCAAGCAGGCAGAAGAGGGTGGCTGCTGTGGCTTGTCAGCAGTAGATGATGCGAGAAGAGTGGCGGACACACTTGGAATACCCTATTATGTGATGAATTTTAAGGCGGATTTCAAGAAAAATGTCATAGACTACTTCGTATCTGAGTATGAGAGAGCCTACACCCCAAATCCATGTATAGCCTGCAACCGGTATGTGAAGTGGGAATCCCTGTTACAGCGCTCACTTGAAATCGGAGCTGACTATATAGCAACAGGACATTATGCAAGAATAATGAAGCTGCCAAACGGCAGATATACAATACAAAACTCAGTGACAGCGGCAAAGGATCAGACCTATGCACTTTACAATCTGACTCAGGACCAGCTCTCAAGAACCCTTATGCCGGTAGGCTCATATGAGAAGCCCCAGATTAGGGAAATTGCAGAAAAAGCAGGACTTCTGGTAGCCCACAAGAGCGACAGCCAGGACATCTGTTTTGTGCCGGACCATGATTATGCAGGCTTTATAGAGCGTGAAACAGGACGTGTATACAAGCCGGGCAACTTTGTGGACACACAGGGAAATGTCATAGGACAGCACCGGGGCATTATCCACTACACCATAGGACAGCGGAAGGGGCTTGGCATCACAGCAGCTACACCGCTTTTCGTAAAGGAGATTCGTCCAGAGACAAACGAGGTAGTGATATGCAGGGACGAGGAGCTTTTCAGTGACACCTGCT
>CAVFAM010000147.1:0-2501 GCA_963620375.1 Bacteroidaceae bacterium | reverse complement strand
AAGCAAAATAAAGCAATATGATGAGATTAGATAAATTTCTGTGTGACTGCCAGATTGGAACACGTTCTGAGGTCAAAAAAATCGTAAAAGCAGGCCGTGTCTCTGTAAATGGCAGTGTCACCAAGGCATCAGACCTTAAAGTGGATGAAAACAATGACATAATCTGTATTGATAATAAACAGGTTTCTTATGAAAAATATTTATACTATATCTTTCATAAGCCGGCAGGCTGTGTCACAGCAAATAAGGATAACATCCACAAGACAGTCATGGACTATATGCCAGAGGAGTGCAAAAAGGACTGTTCACCTGTAGGCAGGCTTGACCTTGATACAGAGGGCTTGCTGCTTATCACAAACGATGGCAGGCTAAGCCATGAGCTTTTAAGCCCTGCCCATCATGTCCTAAAGACCTACTATGCAAGGCTTGATAAGGCTGTACCCTTAGAAGCAGTGCAGCTTTTTAAGACTGGAATAGATATAGGTGATGATAAACCAACCCTGCCAGCTGATTTAGAGATTCTTGACGAGGCTTGTCCATCTGCCAGACTTACAATCAGCGAGGGACGTTTTCATCAGGTCAAGCGTATGTTTAAGGCTGTTGGCTGTGAGGTGACATATCTGCGCAGGGAAGCCTTTGGCAGCCTGGAGCTTAAAGACCTGCCTATAGGCACATATAAGAAAATAACAATAGATGATATATAATTTTACCAAGGAGCAGACTATGGCAAATGGTTTTTTACCAATTTCAAAACAGGATATGGAGGAGCGTGGAATAAGCCAGCTTGACTTTGTCTATGTGTGCGGTGACGCCTATGTAGACCATCCGTCCTTTGGACATGCGATTATTTCAAGGCTTCTGGAGCAGCACGGCTATACTGTTGGAATTATTTCACAGCCGGATTGGAAGGATGATGCGTCAATATCCATTCTCGGAACACCAAGGCTTGGATTTCTGGTGTCTGCCGGCAACATGGATTCCATGGTCAACCATTATTCTGTTTCAAAAAAGAGAAGAGAAAAGGATTCCTTTACCCCTGGTGGAGTCATGGGCAAGAGACCTGATTATGCCACAGTTGTATACTGTAATCTAATCAGGCACACCTACAAGAAAACACCAATTATCATAGGTGGAATAGAGGCAAGCCTGAGAAGAATGGCTCACTATGACTACTGGTCAAATAAGGTCAAGAGGTCTATCCTTTTGGACTCTGGTGCTGACATCATATCCTACGGTATGGGAGAGCGGAGCATAATAGAGATTGCTGATGCCCTGGCATCCGGAATCGATGTAAAGGACATTACCTTTATAGATGGTACAGTCTTTAAGACAAAGGATGAGTCCATAATCTATGATGCAATAAAGCTCCCTGATTATGACGTAATCAAAGAGGACAAGCGTTCCTTTGCCCAGAGCTTTTACACCCAGTACTGCAATACAGACCCATTTGCAGCCAGGAGACTCTATGAGCCATATGATAACAAGACCTTTGTGGTGCAGAATCCACCCCAGAAGCCTTTAAGTCAGGAAGAAATGGACAACACATATGCCTTGCCATATATGAGAACCTATCATCCGATATATGAGGAGGCAGGTGGTATTCCTGCAATCAAGGAGGTTAAATTCTCCCTGATTTCCAACCGTGGCTGCTTTGGTGGCTGTAATTTCTGTGCTCTGACCTTCCATCAGGGACGTATAATACAGACCAGGTCACATGAGTCAATTATTGAGGAAGCAAAGCTTATAACACAGGATAAGGATTTTAAGGGCTATATACATGATGTAGGAGGGCCTACAGCCAATTTCAGGCAGCCTGCCTGCAGGAAGCAGCTCACAAAGGGAGCCTGCCCTCACAAGCAGTGCCTTTTCCCTACACCTTGTAAAAACCTTGAGGTAGACCATTCGGATTATATCAGGCTCTTAAGGGAGCTTAGAAGCCTGCCAAATGTCAAAAAGGTATTTATACGTTCGGGAATCAGGTTTGACTATCTGATTTATGACAAGGATCAGACCTTTTTACGAGAGCTGTGCGAGTACCATGTAAGCGGTCAGCTCAAGGTAGCACCTGAGCATATCTCAAACGAGGTATTAAGCAAGCTTGGGAAGCCAAGCGTAGAGGTATACAACAAGTTTGTGACAGCCTACTATGATATGAATAAGAAAATAGGCAAGGAGCAGTATCTGGTGCCATACCTGATGTCATCCCATCCGGGTTCAACCTTAAAGGAAGCCATCGAGCTTGCCGAATACTTAAGGGATTTGGGCTATATGCCTGAACAGGTGCAGGATTTCTATCCGACTCCAGCCACAATCTCAACCTGCATGTACTACACAGGACTTGACCCGGCAACCCTTGAGCCTGTATATGTGACTACAAATCCGCATGAAAAGGCTATGCAGAGAGCTTTGATACAGTATCGCAATCCAAAGAACTATGATTTGGTGTATGAAGCCCTCATGAAGGCTGGCAGACAGGATTTGATAGGTTTTGATAAAAAGTG
>CAVFAM010000146.1:0-3649 GCA_963620375.1 Bacteroidaceae bacterium | reverse complement strand
ACAAGCAATACAGCTCTACTTAATTATACGATAACCCAAACTTCCCACTCAATACCTTGGCTGACCGTAGGGCATACAGTTGTTTCTCAGAAAACAATATGAACTGCCACGGGGTTCCATAAAACCCGGCAACGTCTACGGCTATACAAATTTGTAAGCCCTATCCCCGACTCGTTCCCGTGGCTGACTTCATATTTTTTCTGGGAAATACACTGTATGCCCATAGGTCTTCACAACCTATAGCGTGGGAAGTTTGCGATTCTCTCCCAAATAAATGAGCCTCCTACGCATTTTTGAGGAATGCCACATATCCTCTTAAAGCCTCATAAAGGTCTACCTTACTGATTATCTCCCATGGTGCGTGCATATTGAGCACTGCTACTCCACTGTCGATTACATTCATTCCGTAGTTTGCAAGGATGTATGCGATTGTTCCGCCGCCTCCCTGGTCTACTTTTCCAAGCTCGGCTGTCTGGAAGGATACCTCATTATCATCCATTACCTTACGAAGCTTTGCTACATACTCTGCGTTTGCATCGTTTGAGCCTGATTTTCCTCTTGCTCCTGTATACTTGTTGAATACAAGTCCTCTGCCGAAATATGCACTGTTCTTCATATCCATTGTTGATGCAAAGAGTGGGTCCATTGCTGCTGATACGTCTGATGAAAGCACCTTTGAGTTTCTCATTGCACGGCGTACCTTAAGGTCTGAGTAGTCTCCCTGTACTCCGACAAGCTCTGCTACACAGTCCTCGAAGAAGTGCGACTGCATTCCTGATGCTCCTACTGAACCGATTTCTTCCTTATCTACGAGGAGGCATACACTTGTGTACTCTGGCTTTTTCACATCAAGCATTGCCATGAATGATGGATATGCACATACTCTGTCGTCATGTCCATAGCCCATAATCATGCTGCGGTCAAGACCATAGTCCCTTGCTTCTCCTGCTGGTACTACCTCTATCTCTGCTGAGAGGAAGTCTTCCTCTTCAATATTATATTCTTTCTCAAGGATGTTTAAGATATTAGCTTTTACTCTTGCCTTGATTTTCTCGTCCTTATCATCCTTCTCTGGTCCTGGGATGCTGCCTACTAAGAGGTCAAGGTTCTCTCCATCGATTACCTTGGCTGCATTCTTCTCCATCTGGTCTCCTGCCAGGTGGATAAGTAAGTCTGTCACACCAAGTACAGGGTCTCCAGGCTTATCTCCTATATTAACCTTTACACTTGTGCCATCCTTCTTGCATACTACTCCATGAATGGCAAGCGGAAGTGTTACCCACTGATATTTCTTGATTCCGCCATAGTAATGTGTATCAAAAAGCACAAAGTTAGTCTGGTATAACTGGTCTTCATATACAGGCACCTGCTTTAAGTCCATTCTTGGGCTGTCGATATGTGCTCCAAGTATGTTCATTCCCTCATCTAAATCCTTCTTACCAATGATGAACATTGCAAGGCCTTTTCCCATATTGTTAGCTACAACACGGTCTCCTGCTTTAAGCTTCTTACCTTTTTTGATTACATCGTTTAAGTCGACAAAGTCTTCCTTTAATGCCTTCTCATATAAAAAGTCAGTACACTCACGCTCTGTCTTGCAGCTGCTTATAAACTGACGGTATTCCTCTGCAAATTTGAATACCTCGTCTCTCTTTTTTCCCTCTGGGTACTTTTCCCATGCGTTCTTTCTTTCCATCTTTAATTAGTCCTCCGAATTCTTTGTAAGATTTGCCTGAACGCGGCGGTACAATTCCTGTGCGGCATTGTATCCCATCTTCTTTTGTCTATGGTTAACTGCGGCTGTTTCGCAGATAACTGCCAGATTACGTCCTGGTCTGATTGGCAGCGAATGACATACTACCTTATTGCCAAGATACTCTATATATTCCTCCTCAAGTCCGAGTCTGTCGTACTCAGCTTCCTTTTTCCAGTCCTCAAGCTTGATTACCAGATCTATCTGCTGTTTTTCCTTAACACACTCTACACCATAGAGGGTCTTTACATCAATGATTCCTATTCCTCTAAGCTCTATAAAATGACGTGTGATGTCAGGTGATGTTCCCATCAGTGTATGGTCATTTATCTTTCTGATTTCAACTACATCATCTGTTACCAGACGGTGTCCTCTCCTGATAAGCTCAAGGGCTGCCTCACTCTTACCGATACCACTCTCACCTGTAATCATGACACCCTCGCCGTATACATCTACCAGTACTCCATGGACTGAAATACATGGTGCCAGCTGCTCGCCCAGACAGTAGATAAGCTCCGCCACGAACTCTGATGTAGGCTTGTCTGTTCCCAGCACCGGGATGCTCTGCTTCTTGGCTTCCTCCATGAAAACGTCTCCCGGCTTTAAATCACGGCAGAATATAACGCAAGGTATATCAAATTTCATAAGCTCACTGTATCTGTGATGCTTCTCATCGTCTGACAACTGCTGTATATATGTGTACTCAACGTTTCCAATTATCTGTATACGCGACTGCTCGAAATGCTCGAAATAGCCTGTAAGCTGAAGCGCTGGTCTGTTGATGTCACTACACTCGATTCGTCTGCTTTTTAAATCAATATCACTTGTGTAATTTTTTAAGTCTAACAGTTCAGCTACCTTAGCAACTGATACTCCACTTTTACTGCTCAGCATATCTGCTTCCCCCTTCTAATCGTCTGCCATAAAAAGGCAAAATATCAAGAGTAGTATACCACAAAATCATTCTCTTGTGTCCTTGTTATGAAAAAAATCATAAACCTGCTTAGCCGCCCTCTCATTCATGGAATCAGTCAGTGCCAAATCCTCTACTGACGCCTCCCTGATTTTCTCAAGTGACTGGTATCTGCGCATAAGTGCCTTTCTTCTGGCTGGCCCTATGCCCTCTATATCATCAAGGACAGAGTGTACCTGTTCCTTGCTTCTTAGCGACCTGTGGTATTCTATGGCAAACCTGTGGGCTTCGTCCTGGATTCGGGTGATGAGCTTAAAGCCCTCACTGTGCCTGTCAATAGGTATCTCCTCATTGTTGTAATACAGTCCTCTGGTTCTGTGGTTATCGTCCTTTACCATTCCACATACGGGAATACTGAGTCCCAGCTCACCAAGCACCTGCAGACACACATTTACCTGACCCTTTCCACCATCCATCATGATGATGTCAGGGAACCTGTTGAAGCTTCCTGTTTCCTCTTCCTTTCCACTTTCCCTGATTTCTTCCTGTTCCTGCATGCCGTGGGTAAATCGTCTGGTCAAGACCTCATACATTGAACCATAGTCATCCGGGCCGGTCACAGTCCTGAGCTTAAACTTACGGTAATCGCTGCGCTTCGGCTTGCCCTTTTCATAGACAATCATGGAACCAACTGTCTCAAAGCCATTGAAGTTTGATATATCGTAGGCTTCCATTCTGTTTAAGCCCCTCATGCCCAGCAGCCTCTCGATTTCTTTTACCGCACCTATTGTACGTCCTTCTTCCCGTTTTATGCGCTCCTTATCCTGGCTCAATACCAGCTCTGCATTTTTTCTGGCAAGCTCCACAAGCTTTTCCTTCATGCCCTTCTGCGGCACCTTTATGGACACCTTGCTGCCCCGCTTGCCTGTGAGCCACTCCTCAAGGACTTCCACATCCTCGATTGTATCCTGCAGCATTATCTC
>CAVFAM010000145.1:0-3904 GCA_963620375.1 Bacteroidaceae bacterium | reverse complement strand
GAACCAATCCCATGTCACAATAATGCCTGACTGTGTGGATAGTCAGGTCTAGCTTCTGACACATATCTTTTATCGTGTAATCCATAATTTATACTCCTGGTATTATCTATCAAAATATAAAAAAACAATAAATTCACTCAAAATCCTTGCCCTCGTGTAACCCGAGGGGATTATGGTTAGTATAACAAATAAATCAGATTAATCAAATGGAAAGGACAATAAAATGAAAAAAGTTGTTATTTTTGGTGCCACAGGGCATACAGGGAAATATATTACAGAAAAGATGAAATCAGAAAAAGATATTGAATTATCAGTATTTGTCAGAAACCCTGAAAAGTTTGGTGATATGGACATTACAGGAGTAAATGTGATACAGGGTGATGCCATGAATGCAGATGATGTGGTAAAAGCAATGGACGGACAGGAAATTCTGCTCTGCTCGCTGGAGGGCGATGTGCTGACCATGGCAAAAAATATCGTAGCAGCACTTGAAGAAACATCTGTAAAACGAATTATCTGGATAACTGGTATGGGAATTCACCATGAAATCAAGGGCGCAAGAGGAATTATGCTCAATATGCTTGCAAAGCAGAGACCTGAGTATATCGTAGCCGCCGATACAATTGCTGCAAGTAAAGCAGTTACAACACTTCTTCGCTGTCCTGGCATTAAAAATGGTGATAATACAAAATATTTCCTGACCAAAGAAGGAGTACAGCCAGCACACAAGGATATTGAAAGAGCTGGAATTGCACAGTGCATGTATGACCTTATTGAAAATGAGTCATTGGGTGTAAATGAAAGTCTGGGCATTACAAATTAGTATTGCAATATAAAATGGGTGAAGAGTACATCAGTGTATTCTCCACCCATTTTCTGTATTACCATGTCAGCGAAAATTCGACTAATTCAGGTGTCTCTGATTTTCCAACTGCATATTCTTCCGTGCAGGATGGTAAACCAGCAAAGCAATCAATATCAGCACCGCTGTCACCGACAGGCTCACCGGATAAGCAAGCAGCAAAGTCCTAAAAGTCTGGCTCTTCGGAAACACCCCATACACCCAGAAAATCCTGGTTCCACACACACCAATCGTTGTAAGAATGGCAGGAACCAGCGATATTCCAAAGCCTCGGAGATAGCCGGACATCACCTCGTAAAGCATACTGAAGCAGTAAGCAATAAAGATAATAATAAGCCTTTCATAGCCGATTGAGATTACCTGCGCATCCCTGTTAAAGAGGGAGAGCAGAAATTTTCCACTGGAAAGCACCAGTATAATTGCAGTGACCGATGCAATCGAATCCTCAAGCAGGCAGAGAAGCAGGGTCTTTTTGCACCTCTTAATCTGACCCGCACCATAATTTTGTCCCACAAAGGTAGTACATGCCTGACTAAAGGAATTAAAGACATAGTATACCAGAATTTCTATATTATAAGCTGCACTGGAAGCTGCGATAACCACAGTTCCAAGACTGTTGATTGCCGACTGGATTACCACATTTGCGATGTTGAATACAGCACTTTGTATGCCTGCTGGCAGTCCGATTCCCAATATTTTAAGCAGGCTTTTTCCATCAATTCTAAGACCTTTCACATTCAGGTGAATCCATTTGTCTGTTCTTGTAAGCCTGACAAAGAGGATGCCGGAGCTGACCACATTAGAGATAACCGTGGCAATCGCCACACCATTTACAGTCATTTTAAGGCATATTACAAAAAATAGATTTAAGACCACATTTAGGACCCCTGAAAAAGCCAGTGCCTGCAGAGGTATTTTGGTATCACCGATACTCCTGAATATAGCTGCCTCAAAATTGTACAGGAAAATCACCGGCAGCCCCAGCAGATATATGCGGATATACAGGAGGGCATATGGAAATACATCCGCCGGCACATTTAGCATACTGAGCAGGTTCCCGATAAAAAGCTCTCCCAGTAATGTGACAATAAGTCCGCCTATAAAAGCTGCCATGACAGAAGTATGTACCGCCTGCTCCACTGCCTTTTTGTCCTTTCGCCCAATTGCGTTTGCAATCACCACATTGGTTCCGAGGGAAATTCCAATAAATAAATTCAAAATAACGCCAATCACAGGACTGTTTGCCCCCACAGCCGCTATCGCAACTGTTCTGTCAGAGCTTGCAAAATTCCCCACGATAGCAATATCTGACGCATTGAATAACTGCTCCAAAATGCCGGTAGCCGCCACTGGCAGGGCATACATGGGGATTTTGTTCCATATGGAACCGTTTAACATATCTATCTTTTTAGCTGTTTTCATAAAACCTCACCTTATTCATAACCTATCATGTTGCAGATGTATTATAGTTCCATGTAAAAGCAATATCAAATATCTATTTTCTATGATATAATATAGCTAAAAGGAATGACAAGGAGGTATCCATAGCATATGGATATTAGAGATTTACGATATTTTCTGGCAGTGGCAAGGGAAGAAAATATAACAAGGGTGGCGGAGAGCCTGCATATCGCCCAGCCCTCCCTGTCAAAACAGCTTATGGAGCTTGAAAAAGAACTTGGAAAGCAATTAGTGATTCGGGGAAAAAGAAATATAAGGCTCACCGAGGAGGGTGTACTTTTAAGAAAGCGTGCCGAGGAAATTGTAGATTTGGTAGAAAAGACCGAGCATGAAATCAGCTATGATTTAGAGGAAACAATGGGAGAGATTTACATCGGTGGCAGTAGTTCGGAAAGTATCATATCTGCTGCGGCTTCTCTGCACAAGAAACATCCGGGTATAAGATTTCATTTTTACAACGGGGATGCCACAGATGTGGCGGAACGGCTGGAGCATGGCAGTCTGGATTTTGCCATTATGCTTGAGCCGGTTGACAATATAAAATATGATTTTTTATCGCTGCCTGACAGCTCAGAGTGGGGGATTCTTGCCAAAAGCGATGACCCACTGGCAAAGAAAAAATGCGTCACTCAGGAGGATATGAAAAACATCCCATTAATCATGCACCGCAGACCGGGACTGCAAAATGAAATCGCTCACTGGGCAGGAACAAATATTGAAAATCTGCATATTGCAGCGACCTACAATATAGTTCATGGCAATCCGCTTCCATATGTGACGCATGAACTTGGATACTTTCTGACGACCAGAGATTTGCTGGCTCCGACACTTGCACCGGAGGTCTGCTTTTTGCCACTTAAGCCGCAGCTTCCGACACAGCTTGCCCTTGTTTGGAAGAAGCATGCTGTGCTAAATAGTGCGGCTAAGGAGTTCCAGCTTCTATTTGATATAGAAGCATAAAACATAATTACCAGGTCAGCGAAAACTCAACCAATTCAGGTGTCTCTGGCTTTCCAATCAGTGGCTCCTTTTTATCCAGCTCTGATAGTCTGAGCATTTCATCATCAGAGAGGACAAAATCAAACAGCTCAAAGTTTTCCCTGATATGCTCTGGCTTTGTGCTCCTTGGAATTACAGCAATCCCTTTCTGTATCAGAAATCTGAGGAGTATCTGTGCTGGTGTTTTATCATATTTTTCTGAAAGTGACAGAACCGCCGGCTCACTGTACATTTCGTTGCGATTGCCCTGACCCAGAGGAGCATATGCCATGTGTGCCACCTGCTTTTTATCCATCCATGTGCGCTCCATATTACGCTGACAATAGAGGTTGGTCTCAATCTGATTTACTGCGGGAACAATCTTATTGTATGCAATCAAATCAAGCAGCTGGTCTGGTTCAAAATTTGAAACCCCGATTGCCCTTATTTTGCCCTCTGAATAAAGGTCTTCTAGACAGCGCCATGCTGCATAATAGTTTGCAAAAGGCCAGTGCAGGAGCAGAAGATCAATATAGTCTGTCTGTAGATTTTCCAGTGACTGCATTACAGCTTTCCTCGCATGCTCATAGGACTTGAAATTTA
>CAVFAM010000144.1:0-4220 GCA_963620375.1 Bacteroidaceae bacterium | reverse complement strand
TGTGACTTGTGGAGGATGTTAGATTTTCTTAATGTTCTGTACGTTTCCCAGCAACTCGGCAACAGGACGTTGCCGAGAACGAGACCTGAGCCATGGATGGCGAATGTCTCGTGTTTGCGTCAAGCATATAACACCTAACCAGAACATTTAGAAAATCTTATATCCGAAACTCGTCACAGTCGTCTAAGCACCCCCAGCCCCACAATCCCTCCCGCCGCCACCCCAAACAAAATTTAAACAAATCCTACAATACCTATTGACATGGTAGGAATACTAGGATATAATTCCAACCATCAAAGAAAATAGTTAGGAGGACAAAAGTTATGAAGAACCTGAAAAAATTATTAGCACTCACACTTGCCGGAGCATTGACACTGGGGATGACAGCCTGTGGCAGCTCAAGCGACAGCGCAAGCAAGAAAAACAGCGATACAGTATATAGAACACTTGACGAGATTAAAGAAAGCGGCACAATCAACATCGGAGTATTCTCAGACAAAAACCCATTTGGATATGTAGACGAGAACGGAGACTATCAGGGATATGATGTATACTTTGCTGAGAGACTCGGCGAGGATTTGGGAGTAGATGTAAACTTTGTATCTACAGAAGCAGCAAACAGAATCGAGTACCTGCAGACAGGAAAGGTAGACGTAATCCTTGCAAACTTTACAGTTACAGATGAGAGAGCAGAGGAAGTAGACTTTGCACTTCCATATATGAATGTAGCCCTTGGAGTTGTATCAAGAGATGACAATGTAATCGAAAGCCTTGACAACTGGAATCCGGACGATTCAATAATTGTTATTTCAGGAACAACAGCCGAGACATATCTGGTAGAAAATTATCCAGACATCCAGTTACAGAAGTTTGACTCATATGCCACAGCAAAGGAAGCTTTTGAGAATGGCACATCAGTTGCATGGGCAAACGACAACACAGAGGTAATTGCATTTGCACTTCAGAATGATGGATATACAGTAGGAATTCCATCCCTGGGCAGCAGCGACACAATCGCACCAGCAGTTACAAAGGGAAATGATACACTTTTGAACTGGATTAACGATGAGATTACAAGCCTTGGAGAAGAGAATTTCTTCCATGCAGATTATGAGGCAACACTTGTAGACACATATGGCACAGAGTATGAAGACAGCCTTGTAGTCGAAGGTGGTAAGACATCTGACGCAGAGTAATCAAATGCTCATGGTCACACTGTAAGGTGTGACCATCAACAAGTAACATATAAGAGAGGAACCTGATGATATGAACTGGGAGTTTATAGCAAAATATTTGCCGATGTATCAGAAAGCGGCAGTACTCACAGTGAAAATTGGACTGCTTGGTATAATTTTTGCAATATTAGTCGGACTTGTATGTGCAGTTGTGCAGTACTATAAGATAAATATAGCAAGACAGATAGTAGCCGTATATATTGAGATTAGTAGAAATACACCACTATTAGTACAGTTGTTTTTCATCTACTATGGAATGCCAAAGATTGGCATATCTATGAGCCCGGAGCTGTGTGGAGTTGTGGGGCTTGCATTCTTAGGCGGCAGTTATATGGCAGAGGCATTTAGAAGTGGACTTGAGGCTGTGGAGCCTATCCAGCATGAAAGTGCAAAAAGCCTTGGCATGAATGGAATCCAGGCAATGCGCTATGTGATTTTACCTCAGGCAATATCAACAAGTGTTCCTGCCTTTGTGGCAAATGTTATATTTTTACTCAAAGAAACCAGTGTGTTTTCTGCGATAAGCCTTATGGATTTGATGTTTACAGCAAAGGACTTAATCGGACTTTACTATAAGACAACCGAGAGCCTGTTTTTACTGGTTGTTTTCTATCTGATAATATTACTTCCGGTATCGCTCCTTGGAAGCTATATAGAGAGGAGGGTGCGCTATGCTGGATTTGGGTCTTGATGTATTATTTAAGGGCACTAACATGCTGCGTCTCTTGCAGGGACTCTGGGTGGCAGTCAAAATCAGTCTAGTTTCTATTGTAATAAGCCTGCCCCTTGGTGTGGTAGTAGGATACCTGATGACGCTGAAAAATAAAGTGGTCAGAGCAATTTTCAGAATTTATCTGGAAATCGTGAGGATAATGCCACAGCTTGTGCTATTATTTATAGTATATTTTGGAACTACAAGGGCACTTGGCTGGGACTTATCAGGAGAGGCGGCATCAATAATTGTCTTTGTATTCTGGGGAACCGCAGAGATGGGAGATTTGGTGAGAGGTGCGCTCATAAGCATACCAAAGCACCAGTATGAGAGCAGTCAGGCGCTGGGCTTATCCAAGTTCCAGACCAACGTATATGTGATTATACCGCAGACAATCAGACGTCTTGTTCCATTATCGATAAACCTGATTACCAGAATGATAAAAACAACAAGTCTTGTGCTTATGATAGGCGTTGTGGAGATGCTCAAGGTAGCACAGCAGATTATAGAGGCAAACCGTATGGTAAGCCCAAATGCAGCCTTTGGTGTGTTTTTAGTAGTATTTATTTTATATTTTCTTGTTTGCTGGCCAATCAGTATGCTGGCAAGGAAGCTGGAAAAAAGATGGGCTTAATCTATTTTTGGAGATGAATTATGGCAGAAAAAATATTGGAGATAAAAAATCTTACAAAAAAATATGGAGACCAGACAATCCTTGATGGAATCAACCTCTCTATCGATAAGGGCGAGGTTGTGGTAATTGTAGGACCTAGCGGATGTGGAAAAAGCACCCTGCTTCGCTGCATCAATTCTCTGGAAAAAATAGATGGTGGAGAAATTAATCACACAGGACACAAAATCGGAATGGTATTCCAGAGCTATGAGCTGTTCCCACATCTGACAGTGCTTGACAATATCATGCTTGCCCCAGTAAAGGTGCAGAAGCGAGATAAGGCAGAGGTCAGAAAACAGGCAATGGAGCTTCTTAAGCGAGTTGGACTTTCTGATAAGGCAGACAGCTATCCAAGACAGTTATCGGGCGGACAGAAGCAGCGAGTCGCAATCGTAAGAGCCTTATGCGTAGAGCCAGAGGTACTGCTCTTTGATGAGGTGACAGCTGCCCTCGACCCTGAAATGGTACGAGAGGTACTTGACGTAATGCTTGACCTTGCAAAGCAGGGAAAAACCATGCTAATCGTAACCCACGAGATGCAGTTTGCCAAGGCAGTTGCAGACAGAGTGATTTTCCTTGATGGAGGACACATAGTGGAGGAAGGCAGGCCACAGGAATTTTTCGAGAACCCAAAGACAGAGAGGGCAAAGCAGTTCCTAAATGTCTTTAGCTTTGATGATTACATGAAGGATGGAGAGGGAATCTAATGAAGGAAGCAGCAGTAAAATCTCTTCCTATAATGTTTAGTTATATATTTGTGAGTATGGCATATGGAATACTTATGGAATCCGCAGGACTTCACTGGTATTACTCACTGTTTGTCAGCCTGACAGTATACACTGGAGCCTTCCAGTTTGTCTTTGTCACACTGGCAAGCAGTGGAGCCTCATTTATAACAATCGCTCTGACAGCATTTCTGATGAATAGCCGTCAGAGCTTTTATTCACTTACATTTGTGGACGAGTTCAATGATATAGGACGCAAAAACGGGCTCAAGGGCAGGCTTAAAAAACTGTATATGATACAGACTATGACAGATGAAACCTACGCAGTAAACTGTGTTATTCAAGGTGAAAGTGGCAAAAGCCGTGACGAAAAGCAGAAAACCATGTTTGGAGTTGCCTTTTTAAGCCGAGTATACTGGATGGCAGGAGCAGTAATCGGAGGCGTGTTGGGACAGATAATTCCCTTTGACATGACAGGCATAGACTTCTGTATGACAGCCCTCTTTGTAGTAATATTTTTAGATCAGTGGGAGAGCGCCAAGAGCCATGTACCAGCCCTTGTAGGAATTGTGACCTCTGTAGTCTGCTTATTCATCGTAGGTGTAGACTACTTCCTGCTCCCCGCTCTTATAATATCCTCTGGCATACTCCTGGTATGGAACGCAAAGCGCCAGCTTGAGTGACATATGCTATTTCCGATTATCTAGTAAAATGTCATTAGTATATTCGGAGTTACAAAACGTAGATTGGATGGAGTGCAGGGATAGGATGGATTTTGTGACTTGTGGAGGATGTTAGATTTTCTTAATGTTCTATACGTTTCCCAGCAACTCGGCAACAGGACGTTGCCGAGAGCGAGACCTGAGCCATGGATG
>CAVFAM010000143.1:0-5967 GCA_963620375.1 Bacteroidaceae bacterium | reverse complement strand
ACAATAATCAGCACAGAGACCTGGTTATACAGGCTGCAAATGCCAAAAAGAATATTATCTGTGAAAAACCAGTGGCTATGAGTCTTGCAGAGCTTGATGAGATGGAAGCAGCTGTAAAGGCAAATGGAGTAAAATTCACAGTCCACCAGCAGAGAAGATACGACCCTGATTTCAGGACTGCCAAGGAAGTGTATGATTCAGGGACACTTGGAAAGGTATACTCTATAAAAAACCAGCTCTATGGATTTAACGGAAATATGCATGACTGGCATGTATTTGTCAGTGAAGGCGGTGGAATGCTGTATGACTGGGGCGTACATCTTCTGGATCAGGTATGCTGGATGTTCCCGGGAGCAAAGCTCAAATCAGTTTTTGCAGATATCAGAAATGTAATCAACAAAGAGGTTGACGATTATTTTGAGATAATGCTCAGATTTGATAATGGTGTTACAGCGACAGTAGAGCTTGGCACATACTATCTGGCTGACAAGGTAGAGGATAAATGGTTTGAGCGTCACTGGTTCGTAGCCGGAGACAAGGGAACTGCATATGTGGATGGATTTTTCCCAGAGGGAAAGATTGTGCGTACTACAAGTCTCCTGACAAATGTTGGTGGAAAAAGAACCATGACAGCGGCAGGACCTACAAGGTCATTTGGACCTGCACCAGAAGGTAGAATCGTCACAGAGGAGCTGCCAAAGGTAAATACAGAGCATAGAAATTATTTTGAGAACTATGTGAGAGCCTATAATGGCGAGGAAGAATTTCTGGTACAGATTCCACAGGTGCGCCGTGTCTTAAGACTTATGGATGCAGTCCGTGAATCAGGACATACAGCAAAATCAATTGATTTTGAATAATAAATAGCTGACCTTATAAATATTTATCCTCAGGGGAGCTGTTGCGGGCATGGCGGGGCGTCATACCGTACAGCTCCTTAAACATTCTGTTAAAAATCGTCTGGTTGGTAAAGCCGCTTTCCCTCATTACTTCGGCAACAGACAGGTCTGTACTCATAAGCAGACGTCCGGCATGGGAGATGCGCACCTCATTTAAGTATTGGAGAAAGGTGATTCCCATATGTTGCTTAAAGAAGCGGCAGAAGTATTCCCGGCTGAAGCCTGTCTGACCGGCTATATCATCAAGGGATATTTTTTCCCTGTAATGGTCATTTACATAAGAGATAATATCACGGATAGTGTCATTGGGCTTAACCTTGTCACCTCCAGCCTTTGGTGCTGCATATTCAGAAAAATGCTCTACCAGGTCAGCAAGTATGAGCAGGGATATGCCATCAGACTGCATGGTTCTGGTGCTTTTGTCTCTGATATTTGTACGGGTAAGTTCTCTGGCAAGCTGACAGAGCCTGATATATTTTGAAGCCCTGGGGTCATCAAGAGGCAGGGGATGGCACTTTATATTGTAAAGCTCAAGCTCTGGGCAGTATACTGAGAGCTGTTTTTTGTCAACGTGCATGCACAGAAACATGTACAGGCTGGAAGCTGAGTCGATGGAGTGTACCTCTCTTGAATCAAAAACCGTTAATTGATTTTTGGAGAGGGAGTAGGTCTCATTTTCTGTGTGGACTGCCACTTCACCGTTAAGACAAAATAAAATCTCCATGGAATCATGCCAGTGCATAGGTATATGTGGGGCTTCCAGAGCCGCCAGGGAAACCTGTATGCCCAGATTTCCGAATGGGTGTAGGGATTCGTGATAAGCCTCTGCCATAATAATACTCCTTATTTTATATAAAATGTCAATATCGTTGTAAAACAGGATAATTATAACACTAGAATTAGCTTAAAAACAAGGCTAGAATACATCTTGTAACAAACAAAGAGATACTAATTAGATAATATAATGATATTTATATGAATAAAGGAGAGATTAGGATGGACGCAGCAATTACAAGAAACAATACAATGGATATGACAACAAATAATAGAAGCTTATTAGCACGTGTAAAAAGATATTTTATTGAGAATGTAGATGCTTTTACAGCAGGAGCAGCAATGGCAACTGGCAATGCGGGAGCAGCAGTTGAGATTATGAGAGAAAGCAGAAGATAGTATAATAAACATATGAAAAAAGGTCTGGGGCTTACGAATTGATAAGCATCCAGACCTTTTTTATGCCAAAGTATGCAATAGAAGCAGTAAACAGCAATGTATCCAGAGAAGCTGCCAGAGACAGGCTCTATGGATGCCCAAGTATGCAAGAAAAGCTGCCAGTGGCAGTTTTTCTGGATTACATATATATCCTAATTAACCCAAGCACTAAAAGATGAACGGGATAGAACCAATAAAAGAACCACTTCGAGAAAGCTCTTCCTTTTTCCATCCGTTTTCCATTATACAGATATACAATGGCAATTCCTGACAGCCCAGTGCCGACCATGCTTCCCAAAGCATATAAGATGTTGGTTGTCACAGAAAACCTGCCGATTCCTCCAGCCGGATTAAAGGCTGCGAACAAAAGTACAGATATAATAAAGGATAATTTGATTTTCTCTTTTGAACCCTGACTCCACATGAAAAGCAGAGTAAATACCGGAGCTAATATCGCCCAGCTGCAAAACAGGGATAGGATTATGGAAAACAGGACGTATGTAAATCTGAGCACTCGGTTGGCTGTCTTTTCAAACACGACCAGGATACCAAAGCATATAAGCAGGGTAAACATCATATTTAATCCTTCAAATCCTATAATTCCATCCTGTGTAAAAGCCAGACAATATGGAAACTCTGAGATAAGGGCGAATAAAAGAAGTCTTAGGGCATAAGCCCTTTTGGAATGAGTGTACTGATACCCCTCGACTAAAAAATAACACATGGTAATTGCTGTAAAATATCCCAAGTCCAGAAAGGATTCCGATAGGAAATTGCCGGATTTCATAAATATTGTAGAAATATGATTGAGCAGCATTGTGACCATGGCGATGTATTTGATGACATCCCTGTTTAAAATCTTGTATTTTGTATTCATAACAGCCTCCAGATTTTGATTTATTATTACTGCAATTATTGTAGTAGAAAAAATATTAAGAAAAAATGGGGGAGGGGATTAAGAGTTGTTTAAGATATGAAAAAGAAAAGGTCTAGAGCTGGCACCGCTAGACCTTTTCACGCCATTCGGTGGATGTCGGTTTTGAAACGACCATAACGAAGTGCGTGCGGAAGATGTCGCGGTGGTCCAGTGGACCACCCTGCGAAGCAGGAGCGACGACCGAGCCGGAGGCGAGACCTTGAACATGGGTTCAAGGTGCGCATCGGCTCGGTAAAAAGAAAAGCTCAGGTAATTTACCTGAGCTTTCTTTTTATCGTGCGGAAGATGGGACTTGAACCCACACAAGCGCAATGCTTACAAGATCCTTAGTCTTGCTCGTCTGCCAGTTCCGACACTTCCGCACACTCATTATGTAATTTTCACCTTTCACTTCGAAAGGTAACTGCGGAAGATGGGACTTGAACCCACACAAGCGCAATGCTTACAAGATCCTTAGTCTTGCTCGTCTGCCAGTTCCGACACTTCCGCATATATTATGTATTAACTTCATCGCCGCTTCGTTCATGCGACTTGATTATAATAACAAAAGACACCACCCATGTCAACACTAAAAATAAAAATATCAAAAAATAAATTTTATACTTGAAATACTGTCAGCTTTTTGGTAAGATAATATCTGTTCGCAGGAGTGGCGGAATTGGCAGACGCGCAGGCTTCAGGTGCCTGTGGTAGCAATATCGTGTGGGTTCAAGTCCCATCTCCTGCATCAAAAAAGGAATCCTTTTCAGGATTCCTTTTTTGTTTATCAATATAAATATTTCTGTTCAAAGTCATCGACACTCAGCGGCTTGTCGAACAGATAGCCCTGTATCAGATCTACATTCATATCCTTTAAGGCATCGCACTGGTTCTTGTCCTCGACCCCCTCAACACAGACATGCACATGCAAAGCATCTGCCAGTTGGGAAACCGATTTGACAAAGGCTTCGGAATAGGCATCCTCTCCCACTTCCTCCACAAAACACTTGTCGATCTTGATCACATCGATCGGCATACTGCGGATGTGATTTAAGGAAGAATACCCGGTACCAAAATCATCCAGAGCCACACGGATACCCATCTTCTTGATCTGTCCTAAGATCTGCTGCATACGGCTCATATCGTTGATTGCCAGCCCTTCCGTGACTTCCAGTGTCAGATTGGACGGCTCCACGCCGGTCTCTTCCACGGCTTTGCGGATTCTGTCAATGATGTCATTCTGCAACAACTGGATCACAGACAGATTGACATTGACCTTATATTCCGGATGCCCGAAATCATTCCAGTATTTACAACGCTTACATGCCTCCACCAGAACATGATAACCGATCTCATTGATCAGTCCCAGATATTCCGCCAAAGCAATAAACTCCGATGGCATGACAAAACCAAGTGTCGGTGAATTCCAACGCACCAGTGCCTCTGCCCCACAGCACGGACGTTCCGGCTTGCTGATGTCAATAAGGGGCTGGTAGTAAACCTCAAACTCTTTACAGCCATGCTCCACCGCTTCACGCATGCATTTTTCCATATCCAGACGCTCAACCGAACTGGTGCACTGCTTGTTGTTGTAATACTCGACGCGGTTCTTCCCCTGACTCTTTGCCCAGTGCAGGGCAATATCTGCTCTCTGCAAAAGCAAGGACAGATCGATCCCATCCTTTGGGATGCGCACAACGCCCATACTCATGGTGCAGTAATATTCCGTCCCCTGTAAAAGCCATGGTCTGGAAAAAAGATTGCGGATATTGCGGATCATGGTCTCTCTTTGATCCATATGGCGGTTGGTCACGATAATGGCAAATTCATCCCCGCCCAGGCGATAGCAGTGTCCTGCCACGCCATCCATGTGCACCAGGGCATCCGCCACATTTTGCAGGAGCAGGTCTCCCACATGGTGTCCCAGTCCGTCATTGATATGGTTGAAATCATCCAGATCGATATAGAGGATGGCACTCTCTCCGCCACTGCGCACTGTCGCATGGATCTCCTTTGTCAGATCTTCCTCAAAGCGCATACGGTTGTAAAGACCTGTCAGATAATCTTCATTAGCCTGATGCTCAATGCGTTCCTGATAGCGTTTGGTCTTGGAAATATCGTAAATAGTCGCCAGACGCACTTCTTTGCCATCCACCCAGCCAATTTTTGAAAATGTGATCTCCAACCACTTGTCACCGCCTGCCACCCGGTACTCATGAATGCCTTCCATACCATCCGGTGAAATAGTCAGGACCTTTTCCAACTCGATCCGGTCTTCCTCGGTCAGGCTCATCTCTTTAAAAGCATCATTGGCATAGAGGATCTGCCCGGTCTTTAAGTCATTGACGCTGATGCCACAACCGGCATTTTCCAGGATAGCATCCAATGCCGCATAAGAACTCGCCAATGAATTTTTGGTGATACGTTTGACCAGGATCGTCTGTGTAATACACTTGACATCGTTCAAAAAGCGCAGATCTTCCACGCTCCATTTGCGGTCTTCTTCCATCATGGTAAAGCACAGATACATACCGCATTTGCCATTGACATTCAAAGGTAAAAATACACCACAGTGGATCCCAAACTTGGTAAAATAGTCTGAAAACGGCTTTGGCATGATGGTCTCTGACGAGATCGTGTATGGTCGTCCCGTCATAAAGGGAACTTCTGCTACCGACAGGCTGCCATAGGTCCGCATGTGTTCGTGTTCCGTCTTATCTGCCCACTCACAGATCATTTCTACATGTTCTTCATCTGCCTGTAATTTCAAGAGACATCCATTGGACAAATGCATATAGGTTCCCACGCGTTCCAGTATATCCTCCATGATCTGTGCAAATGTAACATCCGACTCCATGCTCTTTAAGATCTCGGTCAGCACTTCTGTCTTTTGCAAGAGATACTCCATATGTTTTTCATTGGCTTCTAACCGGGCAATCT
>CAVFAM010000142.1:0-4728 GCA_963620375.1 Bacteroidaceae bacterium | reverse complement strand
TACGGTTTAGGACAGCCTTGGTATTCTCGTGGTGATGAGGGTGAGAACCGTCATGGGTATGCCCGTGATTGTGCTCATCATCATGAACGTGCGTGTTATCATGACTATGCTCATCATCATGGATGTGTGTGTTATCGTGACTATGTTCATCATCATGGTTATGTATGTTATCGTGACTGTATTCAGCATTATGACTGAGCATACAGTCATGGGAATGTTCGTCACTGTTGTTGTGAGCATTGTCATGAGTGTGTTCAATATCATAGTTGTTCGTATCGCCATGACTGTGAGAAATCACAGAACCATCATCCCTCATATGCACATGTTCAGTTGTAGTTACTGCTTTGTTGCTATTACTCATAAATTAATTATTTCCTTTTTCTAAGATATTGAAGTCACACTGTTCGGGTCAGCATATATACTATATATTACTATATCCGTAAAAAGCTTCCCGCAAGAAATCCTTCGATAATCGTATAGCATACAGTTTGTCCGCCTTCATATTTTTTCTGCCAAATAACTGTATGCTAGGAGATTAACAAAACCCCTCAAGCGGGAAGCCCACAAACCAAGATTACACATCCAAACAATTCTATTTGTTTGACCGTCTCCAAATCTTCATTTTCTCAGCCTCTTTAATCAGCTCATCCCTGAAATCCGGATGTGCAATCGAAATAATTGCCTCAGCCTTCTGCCAAGAAGAAAGTCCCTTTACATTTACCATACCATACTCTGTGACCAGATAGTGTGAATTAGCACGGGTATCTGTAACGATAGAACCCTCTGCAAGTGTAGGACGGATACGGGAATGCATTACACCCTGCTTGTCTGTGAATGTAGAAGAGCAGCACATGAAGCTCTTTCCACCCTTTGACAGGTAAGCACCTAATACGAAGTCAAGCTGTCCGCCTGCTCCACTGATGTGCTTTGTGCCTGATGACTCAGCACTAATCTGTCCGAAGATATCGATATCTACACAGTTATTAATTGAGATAAAGTTATCAAGGGAAGCAATGGTGTTTATATCATTTGTGTACTCAACAGGTGCGCTCATAAGCTCTGGATTTTCGTCCATGAAATCGTACATCTTCTGTGTACCTGCACCGAAAGCGTAGGTCTGACGATAACGGTCTATGCTCTTGTGGGCACCAGTGATTTTTCCAGCTCTTGAAATATCAACAAAAGCATCTACATACATCTCGGTGTTTACACCCAAATCCTTGAGGTCTGACTCTGCGATAAGAGAACCAACGGCATTTGGCATACCGCCGATACCCAGCTGCAAACATGCACCATTTGGAATCTGGTCAACGATAAGCTCTGCAACCTTTTTGTCAACCTCTGTTGCAGGACCGCCTGCACCAAGCTCTCCGATTGGTGGATTTTCGCCCTCTACAATGTATGTTACATCTGAAATATGTACACCTACCTCTGTGCCGCCGAGACATCTAGGCATGTTTTCGTTTACCTCAACGATAATGTGCTTTGCCTTCTGGCACATAGCTCCAAGATGAGAAGCATTAGGTCCGAAATTGAAGTAACCATGGGCATCCATAGGTGCAACCTGAAACATAGCTACATCTGTTGGTGTAGATGATTCACGGTAGTATCTTGGAAGCTCTGAATAGCGGATTGGAGAGTAGTAAGAGTAGCCTCTTGCGATGAGCTTTCTCTCGATACCTGACATATGCCATGAGTTCCATGTGAAATGCTCACCGGCATCCTCTCTCTCGAAAACAGCAGGGAGCTTCAAAAGAATACCTCCACGAAGGTTAATGTCCTTCAGCTCGTCAGTACGCTTTGCAAGAGCCTTGTCCAGAGCGTCTGGAGTGCCTGTACACCATCCATAATCAACCCAATCACCAGATTTGATGATTTTGACTGCCTCATCAGCAGAAACAAGTTTTTGTCTGTATTCATCCTGAAAATTCATAACAGCCTCCTTAATCTATATGACTTTGTTAAAAAAATATCAATTAAGGTTATTGTATCATTTGCTGGCATGTTTTACAAGTGCCAGTTTATTCATCCGGCAGCATCCATTCCTCTGCCATCTTGCGATATTTGTATGCCTCATCCTCAAGCTGCTTAATTAGGCTTTCATCGCCGGCAAATTTGCCATGGCTTGAAGGGGGCAGGGCTTCAAGAGTTTTCCTCTTGGCATTTGCCATCTCTGCGTATGTATCAGCCAGTCCGTTAAGCGGGATGACACCGCCGGTTTCCACGTCTAAAACAGGCTTGGTCTCAAAGGCAGCATTGTAAAACCACAGGATTGCCTCATCATAGTCTTTTTTTGCCAGATAATAAGCACCCAGCTCAGAGCAGACCTCACTGTAGCCGTTGATTGCCACATTTTTAAGGGCAACAGAGAAAAATTTATCGGTCTGTTCCTTGAGACGGTAGTATCTGGCAAGTATACAGGTGGATTCCTCGTCCGGAGCCTTGGCATATATGTGTTCAAAGAATGGCACAGCCTCTGATAAATCATCCAGATTGCCGCATTTCAAAAGCTCCTTGGCATACATGGTTGTGATATTTTTTGGCAGGGTGCCATTTTTCTCGATAGAGCGCTTAAATATGGTAAAATCCCTCTTGCCGTGAAATGACTGAGGCAGGTGCTGGATTTCTATATCGCTGTCGTAGACAATCGGGTCAAGTCTGACTGTCTCGTGAACCGGGTTAATCCAGGTGAAGGTACGGAGCCTCTTAAAAAGCTTAGGGCGGATATCACTGCTGGCATTTTGCACGGTATTGTACTGGGCAGGAGTAATGTATTTCATGGTGACGATTTCGATTTCAGGGAGAAGGGCAGACTTTAAAATCTGGAAACGGCGTCTGTTGGTCTCGTCTAAAACCTCGTCAGCGTCAGGTGCATAGATGTATTCCTTGGTAGCCTTGGAAAATGAAAAATTCCTTGCGGCGGCAAAATCATCGCACCATGAGAAATCATACACCAAGTCAGTGTATTGTCTGGCAATCTCTTTTGTATCGTCTGTGGAGCCTGTATCTACGATTATTATTTCGTCCATCAAGCCTGCTAAGCTGTCCAGGCATCTTGCGAGAATTTCGGCTTCGTTTTTTACAATCATACATAAACTAATAGAAATCATGAGTACTCCTCCTGCATCTGGTTGATAAGTATATTTTACTACATTTCATGTTCATTTGATACAATTTTATGGTAAGATGACATGGAAACAATGATGTGTGGCGCTTTCCGTTTCGTAGATTATGGAACCCCGCAGCAGTTCATATTGTTTTCTGAGAAACAAGTGTATGTAATCCGGTTAGCGAAAGCTTAAATGGAAAGCCAGGCATGTGAAAATCGTATGAAATGATATACAAAAAAGTTTAATAAGGATATAAAATGAGTATGAAAGAGATAAATAAAAGAGTGGGAAAAGAAAAATTTCTAACAAATACAATTGTTGTCTGGGCTGGCGCATTAATCTGCTGTGCTTTGTGGGGCAGCGCCTTTCCATGTATCAAGATAGGCTACAGCATGATGGATATTGCGGCAAATGACAGTGCTTCACAGATACTGTATGCCGGCTACAGATTTACGCTGGCAGGACTGCTCGCTATTATAATAGGAAGCTTTTCACAGAGAAAGCTACTTGTGCCATCCAAAAAGGCATTGCCTAAAATACTCTGGCTGTCACTTTTGCAGACGGTTGTGCAGTATCTCTTTTTCTATATAGGACTTGCCCATACAACAGGGGTCAAGGCATCGATTATAGAGGGAATGAATGTTTTTGTTGCGCTGATAGTTGCCTGCGCCATATTCAGGCAGGAAAAATTCACCACAAGCAAGATAATAGGCTGCGTCATAGGTTTTGCTGGAGTTGTGCTGGTAAACCTGAATACTGGAGCAAACGGAGCCTTGATTGGACTGGATATGAATTTTTCTGTATTGGGAGAGGGCTTCATATTTTTATCTACAGTGTCATATGCCTTTTCATCAGTATTTTTGAAAAAATATTCAAAGACAGAGAACCCTGTCATGCTGAGCGGCTATCAGTTCGTGCTTGGCGGAATCATCATGATAATATGTGGCAGAGTGGCAGGTGGACATGTGACAGGCTTTGACGCACCGGCGTTTGGCATGCTCCTGTGGCTTGCAATGGTGTCTGCTGTGGCATATTCGCTGTGGGGGATTTTGCTCAAGTACAATCCGGTGTCACGGGTGGCGGTGTTTGGCTTTATGAATCCAGTCTTTGGAGTGCTGCTGTCGGCATGGCTTTTGCAGGAAAAGGATGCGCTGGGAGTCAACTGTCTGGTGTCGCTGGTCTTGGTGTGCGCAGGAATATATGTAGTTAATCGGGCGGAGAAGTAGGAATAGCATTAGATAAAATAGAGACAGAGCAGCAAAATTCAAGATAGAGAATAGGGAAGAAGAGAGGATAAATATGCAGAATAATACAATAGTAACTTTGAAAAAAGGCGAGGGACGCACCATAAAAGCTGGTGGTGCATGGATTTTCAACAACGAGATAGACACAATAACTGGTACATTCAAAAACGGAGAAATCGTGAATGTGCATGATTTTGACGGCTACCAGATGGGAAGAGGCTACATAAACCAGAATTCTAAAATCAGAGTGAGGATGCTGACCAGAAAAGCAAACCAGGCAATAGATGAAGAATTCTTGCATATGAGAGTGCAAAATGCCTGGGATTATCGTAAAAATGTCATGCAGCCGGAGGACTTGTCGAGCTGTAGAGTGG
>CAVFAM010000141.1:0-3709 GCA_963620375.1 Bacteroidaceae bacterium | reverse complement strand
TTTGAAATTGTCATAATAGAAACAGCAGGTGAGCGAAGCAACACCTGCTGTTTTTAAAAATTTACGCATTTTTCTTACGATTTCTATGAGTCACAGAGGCTTTAAAAGATGGCTCTGAGAAAGTCAGCAAGAATCGGCATATACACTATTTGCAGACCTTAAAGGAACGTCGGCACTTAATGAGTGACAGCGTAAGGCTGGCACGAATTTAGTACCGCTACGTTCCGACCAGAGCGAGAGCGCGTCTGCAAGTGGTGTATATGCCGATTCTTGCAGGCGACCCTCACAACCCCCTAATTTAGCCTCGAAATCTGTTAAATCTTATTTTGTAAGCAGCATCATAATCTCATTACTTCTCTTAACAAACTTAGTCATCTGCTCAACAGACAGTGGCTGGTTTGAAATCATAGCCAAATCATAAAGCTGCTCAGCGAACATTGGAACATGCTCAGAATCCTTGTTGTTCAGGATGTACTTAACCAGCTCATTGTTTGCATTGAGTGTAAGTGTCTGGTCAGCAGCAAACATGTTAGGGTCCATTCCACCCATGCCGCCCATAGCGTACATCTTCATCATATCCTGCATACGTCTTCCCTGCTCTGAAAGAGTGAGGACAGAAGCTACATCAGCGTTCTTTAAATTCTCAACCTTGATAGTAAGCTTGTCGTTATTTAATGCAGACTTAAATACCTCTGTAAGAGTATTTGTTGCCTCTGTCAAATCTGTATCAGAGTCTGACTTGAGAGCATCTGTAAGGTCAGCATCAATTCTCATGAACTGGTAGTCTGAGTTTCTCTGCTCAAGCTGTGTGATGAAGGAAGTATCAATATTGTGGTCAAGGATAACTGCATTCATTCCCTGCTCCTTGAAGAGATTTATATACTGTCCCTGCTGGTTTACATCAGTTACATAGTATACAGTCTTTTTCTCTGGTTCTTTATCAGTCTCAGCATTGTCAGCCTTTTCTGCATCAGAAACTTCAGCCTCTGTATTTTTATCATCAGTTTTATCTGCGTCAGTTTCATCATCCTTAGCTTCCTCAACTGGTGCAAGCAGCTCTGGAAGAGTCTGGTACTTGTCGTTGATATCCTTAAAGAGGATATAGTCATTCATCTTATCGCAGAACTTCTCATCTTTTAAGCAGCCAAACTTGATGAATGGGCTGATGTCATCCCAGTACTTCTCGTAAGACTCCTTGTCTGTCTTGCACATTCCGATAAGCTTGTCAGCAACCTTCTTTGTGATGTACTCAGAAATCTTCTTGACAAAGCCATCATTCTGAAGGGCAGAACGTGATACGTTAAGTGGTAAATCAGGACAGTCAATAACACCCTTTAAGAGCATAAGGAACTCAGGGATGACCTCCTTGATATTGTCAGCGATAAATACCTGATTGTTGTAGAGCTTGATTGTTCCCTCGATTGAATCGTACTCTGTGTTAATCTTAGGGAAGTAGAGGATTCCCTTTAAGTTGAATGGATAGTCCATGTTAAGGTGTATCCAGAACAGTGGCTCCTTATAATCCATAAATACCTTGCGGTAGAAAGCCTTGTACTCATCATCTGTACACTCGCTAGGGTTCTTTGTCCAAAGTGGAGCTGGGTCATTGAGTGGAACCGGTCTCTTTACGATTTTGAGCTTGTCCTTTGCAGGAGATACCTCAACCTGTTCTTTTTCTCCATTCTCGTTTTCTTTTTCCTCGTATTTTGCTTCCTCATGGATTTCCTCGACAACAGTATCTGTGTCACGCTTGTCTGCCTTGTCTATTGTCTCGTACTCCTCTGGAGCGTTCTCCTTTGCCAGATAAATCTCTGTTGGCATGAATGAGCAGTATTTCTCGATGATTTCACGGGCACGATACTCGTTTGCAAACTCAAGACAATCCTCGTTTAAGAAGAGGGTAATCTCTGTTCCGACCTCGTCCTTGTCTCCGTCAACCATATCAAACTCTGTACCGCCGTCACATGACCAGTGAACTGGTGTAGCACCTTCCTTGTAGGAGAGAGTATCGATTGTGACTTCGTCAGCTACCATAAATGCTGAGTAGAAGCCCAGACCAAAGTGTCCGATAATCTGGTCATCATTTGATTTATCCTTGTATTTCTCGATGAAATCAGTTGCACCTGAAAATGCAATCCTGTTTATGTATTCCTCAACCTCATCGGCAGTCATTCCGAGACCGTTATCGATGATTTTGATTGTTTTCTCCTCTGGGTTTACAAGTACCTGGATTTTTGCCTTGAAATCAGCAGGGAGAGAGTACTCGCCCATCATATCAAGCTTTTTGAGCTTTGTGATTGCATCACATCCGTTAGATATTAATTCACGATAGAAAATATCGTGGTCTGAATATAACCATTTCTTTATTATAGGAAAAAGGTTATCGCTATCAATTGAAAGATTTCCGTGTTTATTTGCCATGATTAACAGCTCCTTTTCTATTATTTTTATCAACTAATAAAGATGATAAAACTGCAAATACTAAAAGTCAATAGAAAATTAGCACTCTTTATAAGCGAGTGCTAACAAAAACTGCGGAAGCCTTGAAACAAAAGGCTTGGAGCAATTATTAAAAAACTATTAACTCAAGGTTTGACATTAACTGGCAAAAATGCTAGGATTCTATAGTTAATAAGGTAGCTTTACAATATATGCAAATAGATGCTGTAAATAGCAAAGCATGCAGGAAAAGCTGTAGAGGGCTGTTTTTGTATGCGTGATAAAGCAGATAGGAAAAATATGGAAAAAACTAAGATAAGAAAAGAGAAAAAGAAGATAAACCTCACAGAGGGCAGCGTAGCAAAGGGACTTATGTCCTTTGCCATCCCAATGATTCTGGGCAATATATTCCAGCAGCTATATAATATAGTAGATAGTATTATCGTGGGCAAGATGGTTGGAGCTGACGCTCTGGCTGCTGTAGGTGCATCCACATCAATCACCATGCTTTTTGTAATGGTTGCGGTGGGAACCGGTATAGGCTGCTCCGTTGTAATCTCCCAGCTTTTCGGGGCAAAGAAGATGGAGGAGCTTAAGACAGCCATAGCCACGGCACTGTTTTCTATACTTGTTTTTTCTATTATATTAAGTCTGCTGGGCAGGGCATTGAGCGTGCCTATACTCACGGCACTTAAGACACCGGAAAACATAATGGCAGATGCCACAACCTACCTTAATATATATTTTTATGGCTTTTTCTTTCTGTTTTTATACAATGCCTTTACATCGGTATTTAATGCTCTGGGAGATTCCAAGAAGCCACTGTATTTTCTGATATTTTCATCCTTTGTAAATATCGGACTGGATATATATTTTGTCAAAAGCCTAAAGCTTGGGGTAGCAGGTGCTGCCTGGGCTACACTTATTGCGCAGGCTCTGTCAGCAGTGCTGTCATTTGTAGTTTTAAAGAAAAAACTGGATGGGATTGAATCAGGAGAGTACGCAAAGTTTGACCTGCAGATGCTTAAAAATATGTCAAGGGTTGCATTTCCTACCATATTACAGCAGTCCATTGTGTCAATCGGCATGCTCCTCATACAGGGGGCTGTAAACCAGTTTGGCTCAGTATTTCTGGCTGGCTATACAGCCGCAATAAGAGTGGATGGTCTGGCGATTATACCTATAGTAAACCTTGGAAATGCAGTGTCTACCTTTGTGGCACAGAATGCGGGAGCGGGCAAAGTCGACAGAATACCAAAGGGCTACCATG
>CAVFAM010000140.1:3754-4423 GCA_963620375.1 Bacteroidaceae bacterium | reverse complement strand
GTATTATCTATTATATACTAAAATATTCCTTTTTGCTTTGCCTTTACATTACCTCAAGACAAAGTGCACACTCACAGGCTCATCCTCAACCTGCAGATTAATCCTGTATTCTCCCGGTTCAAGTGCTCCATACAGCCACTCCCAGTTAAAATCATGCTCTGTGTTTCCTTCAACAGCAATTGTATATGCAACCGACTCGAATCCGTAATCCCCATCTATCACAGTGTCCGCTTCCTTCCATTCGTCCCCCTCTTTCTTTTCGATGGTAAACGCTTCACCAAATGTGAGTTCATCTGTAATAGACGTATCCATCCTTGTGAATACAAGCGTAGCAGTCGTAGAGGTTATATTCTTTGCTGAGACCTCCAGCGAATACTTGTCGATAAAGGATTCGTCAGTGTACACATATATAGCTCCCGACTGTTCATTCTGGTCAAAAGCCAAAGAGTCCAATATATCAAGAGCCGCATTCATTTCTTCCTGACTCCATCCATCCGTATCCACTGCAAGTGCCACAATTTTCTCATTGTCCCCAGAAAAAGTCACATATGACCAGTTTGTGCCGCCATCATAATAGCCTATCGCAGCATCCTCTCCTGCTATAGTCTCATTCTTTGTCTCCAGTCCTGTTCCACAGACACCAAACATTGATGTATATCCAACTTCTAT
>CAVFAM010000140.1:3207-3744 GCA_963620375.1 Bacteroidaceae bacterium | reverse complement strand
AACTTCTATAAAGCCTGTTGTCTCACCTGCCGGATGAAACTGGATTCCGTAGCTTGCTGAAGTCAGCCTGTCATCATCCACGCCACAGCTTGTATATGTCCAGTCTGATGGTATCTCAAGGGAAATGCTTCCATAAGCGCCTTCTGCCTTGGCTGTCTCAACGCTGACTATCTCTGTGGATTCCGATGTGGATAAGATTTCTATGCTATCCGGCTTATTTATCTGAGCAGGGTAAGTCTCGTCCACATTTCCATCAAAGGTTATCCTGACCATTTCTCCCACCAGATAAGTCTCTGGATTATCCACAGGGACAATTATCTCGTCAGTCATTTTATACTCAGCTTCCACAACCTTTACAAGGATTGTGCTGTCATTCACTTCATCAATCAGACCTACAAAGAATGTGTTTTTTCCAGTGCTGTCACTGCCACACGCCATAAACAATATACTTATTAACATTGTGAGTGCCAAAAGAAAACTGCCTGTCCATTTTCTTGTCATAATTTTCCTCCCAATTTTATCCCATACCTTATATCC
>CAVFAM010000140.1:0-3197 GCA_963620375.1 Bacteroidaceae bacterium | reverse complement strand
CCTATATTTACATAGTATCTTATATTTTGTGTGCCCGCAATATAGAAAAATGCTCCTGACATAAATCAGGAGCATTAACATTTCTTTTGTTAGGTTCCTTACTTTTCAGCTTTACAGCCTATTCGGGAGAGCGAACCAACTCTCATTTGGGAACTCCAATCGTGAGCCGAACGACCACAATCTTCTTCGTTCAATAAAATAATAACAGATTTCTATCTATCCACATTCAACACCTCCAGCACTTCACGCACATTATTTGCGGTCTCCACAATGCTGTTTGACGCAGCCGCCATCTCCTCTGTAGAAGCCGCAAGCGTCTGGGTTCTGCCGTTGACCGCATTGATAACCTCAAGCAGCTCGCTTGTCTCTTTTCTGATTTTCTGGACTGACTCAAGCACACTTGCCTGACTCGCACTGCTCTTGTTGGCTGTCTCCTTGGAATCCTGCGCCAGCTTGTTTATCTCGTCTGCTACAACCGCAAAGCCCCTGCCGGCCTCTCCAGCTCTTGCAGCCTCTATGCTGGCATTGAGTGCCAGAAGATTTGTCTGTGAAGCTATTGATACAACCTCTTCGTTGTTGCTGCTCAATTCCTCTATAAGCTTGCCAATCCCAGCCATGGCTTCGTCAAGCTCCTCACAGAAATTCGCCACATTCTGAATATCCCCTGTAATTCCTGTACTCTCCTCCGCATTGCTCTCATTGCCCTTTACCATGTCCTCAACTGACTGGTAGAGGTTTTCAAACAGCTCATTGACAGTGTTAATTGTATCTGTGATAACATCCTGCTGCTCTACAATCTTATTTTTCTCTTCCTGGACTGTATTGGCGAGTTCTAAGGCATGTTCCTTCTCTTTTTCCACGTCTGACTTTACATAATGGATACAGTTTTCCCTCTTATTAAAGCCATTATATATAGCAGTAGCCATAAGCTCACAGGTCTCATAGCCACAGCACTCGCAGTTGATTTTCTGGACTCGGCGGTTGTCTTATCCATGTCAATATACACTGCTTCAAGCTCTTCCTTTGAAGGTATCTTATAGCTGCAATCTGCTGAACGGTCTGTGTATTTTCTCAGGTAATCGTCCAGATTAAGCTTGGCAAACTGCTTATTGAGCCTTGCAAGCCTCTGGGCAGGAGTGAGCTTCTTAGACCAGGCACTTGCCTTACCATCCTTCTTGCTCTGAGCCTTGATAAGCTGTATGTTGTAGAGGGCATCGTCTGTAGCTGCCTTGCTTTCCTCAACCGCAGTACCATACAGGCATCCCATGCCGCAGTTTAAAGCATCTATAAAAAGCTCCTTATTCATGCTCTTTGCGATTTTATCCTTGTTCTTGTCAAGATATTCGTAGACGTGCCTCTCGCCCTCTATCTGTCTGATGTATACATCCTCACCTAAGAACCAGTATACATTTTCCTTAAGGCCGCCCGGCATTGGGTAAATCGAGCCAAGACCGTACTCTATCTCATCTGTTGAAAAGTCACCTCTCACATTGTGGTCCCTGACGTATTTCATCAGATGGTCAAAGGTAACATTATATGATATAACCCCATTGTTATTTGGGTCATCTATCTCAGCCTTCTTGGCTATACAAGGGCTGATAAATGCCAGCTTGTCACTGACTCCCATTTCCTTTTTGGCATATATTGCTGCGCACATCATAGGGCTCTGCACTGGAAACAGCTTTGGCAAAAGCTCCGGTGCGTATCTCTCGATATAGCCTACAACGGCTGGGCATGGCTGTGATATGCCGCCCTTAAAATTATATTTCTGTACATAATTGAGGTATCCCCAGGTTGTAATATCTGCACCAAAGGATACACTTATTATTCTGTTTACACCAAGCTTCTTTAAACCGCCTAACACGCTCTCGTACTCTGACATATAGTTTGCCTTAAATGCCGGTGCAAGCAGGAGGGATATTTTAACTCCCTTTTTCAAATCCTCAAAAAATCTCTCTGTATCATCATTGAACTCTCTGGCATGATGCTCACAGGCATCTATGCAGGCTCCACATGCAATACATTTAAGTGGGTCTACTTCTATGCGGGGATTACCCTTTTCCTCGACAGTTTTACAAGCACCCATACAGCTGCAGGCTCTGATGCACTTATTACATCCTACGCATAAATCATTTGTATACACTAACCCCATATTCTACCGCTCCTAACTATGTGTAAATTTTCGCCTTAAGGCTTGCTCTCTGTAGTAATATGGTACCATTTCAAAAGAATTCTGTCTACAAAAAAGCGCAAAAAAAGAGCTAATGCGGGGATTATCAATCGCATTAACTCTTTAATCTTTTTAAGCTTTATCTCATTAAAACACAGAAAACTACTACAAAAACCAGGATAGCCACAGTGTTTACCATAGTCAGGGCTGTATTTATCACAGTAAGCCTCTTAAGCTTTGCTGTCTGGTCTGCCCCCTCCGGCTTATCCTTAGAGTCCATAGCCGTCTGCAATGGAAGCTCCATATGTCTCTCTACCTTTGCCATACAGCTTTCACAGACTATGCCGTTTTTCGCAGTCTCACCACACAGCATACAGTCAGAAGGCTTCTCCCCGAGGCTCATGGATGTAAGCCTCTTTATGTACTTTCTGCCGTAGCTGGTTCTCTGGAACACCCTGTTTTTTTGTACTTTTCCTAATATATGATTGATGTCCTTTGGATTGCTGCAATCGTACTCCTTTGCAATCTTGCAGATACCGTCAATCACATTTCTCTCATCGTTTTTACTCATTATTCTTCTCACAATATATGTACTGGACTTTTATTATAGCAGCCAAGCCTGCCATGCACATTTTGCCCGCACAGCCAACTGCTATATTAGTAAAATTTTACCATATGTCCTGCAATATTACAAGAAGCCTGAATCTTCAATTTCTCCCCCTACTCTACGTTCTTTAAAGCCTGATCCATAGGAATCTTCTTAATTCTTCTGAAATCTAAGAACATAACTATAAGGTAACCGATGAGTACAAAGCCAAACATCTTGACATAGCCGGCAGGCTTTACCCTGAAGCTGAACCATCCACTGTAGGTCTTAAGCATGGCTCTCCACACATAGTTCATTATCTGGGTGCCCAGTACAACGCTGATCAGGTCTGACACTATGACAACTATAGTTGTGGAAAGCAGATAGAGGCTTGCTATCTCACGGTTTTCATAGCCCAGTATCTTGGTCATTGAGATTGCA
>CAVFAM010000139.1:0-3013 GCA_963620375.1 Bacteroidaceae bacterium | reverse complement strand
GCTCATAGGTTTCTTCAAATTCCGCTGCATTTCTCACATGGTACTTCTCACAGGCATAGTCCACAGCGTTTTTCATATTGACATACTTGATTTTGACCCTGTTTTCAAGCGTGATTGCATAGTTTCTATTCACATCACACTTATTTATTTCTCTCTGGCAGTCCTGGTACTTTAAGAAAATATATCCACCAATCAGGGCTGCTACAAAGGCAGATACTGCCATCACAAGTGAGGTATCCATGCCTGAGGTCTTTGATGCTATAAGGCAGAACAGTGAAGCTATGGCAAATACAATTATAAGCAGTATAGCCAGGCGCCTCAACTGCTTCATCTCATTGCGGCATTCATCCTTTGCTATCTCCCACTCTGTTTTCTCACCCTCAAGGGTTTTCAAATCCCTGTTTATGGTATTCAGGTATTTTTCGTTTGTGGCTAAGAGCTTAATCGACCTTGGTATATCATCCTCAAATTCCTGCATCTGGGCAAACTGGGTATCTGTTATCTTCTGCTCAGTATTGAGCATTTCCTTTCTGGCTTCATTGAGCTTTGCCACATTTCCAGCAAGCTCTGCAACCAGCCTTCTGTCTTTTTCTCCAAGGTTTTCTATAACCTCTATGTCCTTTAAGCATGAGCATACTCTGCTGTACTCATTCTTAGCATCCTCAAACTCCCTTGCCGCATCAATCATCTGCTCACACATGTCTACCACATGGTAGGTCTTTGGCACGGAGCCTGAAAGCTTCTCGTATCTTCGCTCCTGCTCCAGATGCTCCTCCATATCCTTGTATTTATTTCTTTTAAATCTGGCAAAAAACCTTTTTATTATACCCTGCATATTCTACGATAATCTTCTTTCCATTTAAAAATCTGCTCAGCTATCTTCTTATTATACAAAGCCTTATCCTGGTCTACAAGCATTGCTATAGCTTCAAGCTCTTCTTCAAACCTGATAGTTTCCTCATTTCTGCTGGCTATTGAAAGCTCATTTTTGATTTCAACGATTCCCATATCATCAATATGGTTCTCCTCTGCTGTTGCCATAAAGCCTGCATCGTCATGCATACAGCGGTATGCCATAAGGCATTCCCTCAATGACTCGCTTTTTTCATTCAGTGAATATGCCTTCTTGTAGCATTTCACCGCTTCCTCAAAGAGAAACATCCTGGCATAAGCAGTTCCCAGATTATGCCATATATTTCCAACTATGACAGCATTCTCCTTCTTAGAGTCCTCACTGTCCAAAAGCCTCTTATACTCATATATGGCGCCAAGGAATTTCTGGTTTTCCATCAGCTTATCTGCTCTTATCTTGCTGCACTCAAAATCTGTCTTTTGCTCCATCTGCCTGATTGCAAATATAATCTGCTGGATTTCCTGCATGGTACAGTATCCGGATTCCTTTAATATCTCAAAGCAGAAATCGGACAAAAGTCCGTTTCCGTGCATTATCTCCCTGAGCCTTGCCGCCAGCTTGGGCAGCCTGACTTCACCCGAAATCCATGTACACAGCTCCTCATTCATAAAATCCCTGTCTATGAGGTATACGTTATTCATTATGTAGTAGCTTAGCTCTTCCAGTGAATAGATGTTAAGTGACACCTCGTCAATATAATAAGGCATAGCTGCTATTGATTCATTACATAATAATAATTCTCCCATCAAAGCCTCCTACATTGTCATGGTATAATGCCACACCTTATCTGTGCTTCTGAATAATTCTCCAAAGCCCATATCCATAATCTCTATATCAATCTTGTCGTCTGCAACTGGTGTCGCCGTTATTCTGACCCTCGTAGTCCTGTCCGGTCTCCTAGGCAGATCTGTAAGCTCAAGAGTCTCAATCTTTGCCTCCCTGCTGTTAGGCAGCTGCTTCCAGAAGTCAATCTCTGTGGTATCAGATAAAATCACCTCGCACTGCCCCTTTGTCTCAAACCAGTTTTTTCCTGCACTGATAATATTATAAAAGGAAAGCGCTCCCTTGCTTTTAACCTTAAGGCTCAGATTAAATTTAAGCTCATTTTCACCCATATAGATGAAATTCCACTTATCCTCATTGTCCCTCGCCTTTGCTGCATAGCAGGCACCCTTTGAGAATAAATTTTTGCCTACAAAGGCTCTCCTGCCCTTGCACAGAATGCTGAGACTTGACTGCATCCAGCCTCCATCAAAGCCGTCTCCCACCAGATATACTGTGGATATTATTTTATTTTCAAAAGCTCTTTGTATAAGTCTTGAAAACTCTATATCATAATCACCGCTCATAGCCCTCTTAGGGCTTTCCTCTATAGTGATAACCTGTGGCTTTGTCCTCATGCTCCGCTTTAATGCCAGATACCTGATGTTAGTCTTATCAAACTCAAACAGATACACATCATGCAGCCACAAGTCCTCCTTCTGGCTCAGGGCAAAATAGTAAAAGCTTTCCTTGTGGTCAATAACCATAAACTGCTCTGGCTTTAAGCCCAGCTTAGGCAGGATTTTCCAGAACATTTCCATGTTTTCCTTAGTCAGCCTGTCCACGGTGATTACCAGCTTGTCAAACTCAGCAGTATTGCCCAGCTTATGTGGCAGCATTATGATTTTGTTCAGGAAAAGGGCAAGCAAATCCTCCGCAGGATAGGTCTCCTCGTCAATTACAAGCTTGTCGCCGTTCACCGCCCTGCTTAAGAGCTTGTCAACACAAATCATATCTGTATTCTGAGCCATTTTTCTGGCTTCATCACCATAATACCATTGACCAATCTCTTTCCTTTTTGCAAGAATAAGAGGAATCTGGAAGTTTTCGCCTCCAGCTATTGTGCTGACCGTCTCAGGCTCGTTCATATTCAGTTGAAAGTAGCTAATCATGGCATATTTATCATTCAAATCAACGCCAAGATAATAATTCCTGTTATTTTCCATCATTCAACCTGTCCTAAAAGCTACAATAGCTTAAATACCTTCTTTGTCACCTCATCAAAGCCCTCATACTGCTTCATATTATAGTAGAGCGATGTCTCATCCTGCAAGGTGG
>CAVFAM010000138.1:0-14616 GCA_963620375.1 Bacteroidaceae bacterium | reverse complement strand
CATATCTGCACCGCATACCCTTCACCACTCCCACGCACCTTTCACCCCACAAAAAAATTGCCCGCACGCTCCATGCACTTCTTAAGTACAGATGAATCATAACGGACAACCATTTCCAAAATGTTCTTAAATTGTTAAACAAATGTTAAACCTCAATCCTTAGTCCAAAGAAAGAAAATCCCTCCAATAAATCCTATAAAAAATCCCGGATACCCCATAAAGCACAAAGCCCAAGGCAGAGCATCATAAGCAAACACTCTGACAACGCCCCACACCAACAGCCCTATAAGCATCCAGCAGACTGTATTAACCACGAGAAACAAGCTTGTTTTATGTATCTTTTTCCATAATCCTTCCATTTGTATATCCTCCTCTTCCTATATGCCCTCATATGAGTCATTCCAGTCTGAACTATCCGGCAGACCTCTGTCCCATATAAATCTCTAATATTTCTTACAGTTTGAGGATAACAGCCCAATGTAAAATACAAACCTATACAAATGTAAAATTTACGCAAAAAGAAGCTGCCCATTATTACATGAGCAGCTTCTTAAATAATTATTTAGAAGGAATACAAATCCTATGCGTTCTCGTGACGTTTCTTTAACTCTGCAACGTTTGCCTCTACCTTGCTCTTTGTAAGTGGGTAGATGAATAAAAGTACAAGAGCACAGAGAATATAGACAATTCCTGGGAACATTGTTGCAACCTTGTAGATAGATGTCTTAACAGCATCTGTCTGAACCTTTGCAAGCTCATCATATCCGATAGCTGTGAGAACCCATCCTGAAAGTCCACCTGCAACAGCCTGTCCAAGCTTTCTTGCGAATGAATATACTCCGTAGATTGTTCCATCATCACGGTTTCCTGTACGAACTTCCTTGTCATCAATTACGTCTGTAACAAGTGCGTAGCACTGCATATTGAAGAAGTACATACCAAGCATTGCGATGAATGCAAGTACGATAAATAATTTTACATCTGTAATGTTCATAAATGCAATTATCAGATACATAACACCAGCAACCAGACATCCGATAGAACAAACCTCTCTCTTACCAAACTTGATAGCAAGCTTTGTAGATACAGCAGCAAGAATAAGGGCTGCTGGAAGTCCTAACAATGAGTAAATTGATAATGCACCAGCATTGTTAAAGTAATCTGTAAATAAGTATGTGTTAAGTCCCTGTCCCATAAGTGATGCAAGTAACATCAGAAGGGCTGATAAAATAACACCTAAAAGGGCACGGCTTGTAAATACCTCTTTTAAAGTCTGTCCAAGAGGAACCTTCTTCTCAGCGACCTTTGGCTCTACCTTAACACGCTCTGTTGTAAGGAAGTAGCAAAGTAAGTAGCAGAGGATAGCACATACAGAGAATACTCCGGCAATAAGTGTAAAGTTTCCAGGTACAACTACTGTGTTTCCATCAGCATCCTTTGTGTATACAACCATAGGTGTTATTACAGAAAGTGCGATTCCTGCAAACATTCCACCAAGTGAACGGAATACTGAAAGTGATGAACGATCCTTTGGCTCGCTTGAAATTACAGAAGCCATTGAACCATAAGGGATGTTGATTGATGTATAGAATACTGATCCCCAAAGTAAATATGTTACAAACATATATACAATCTTAACTGCCATAGGAGCACCTGCCAGTCCTGCCTGATACATCAGGAAAGATGCTATTGCAACAGGTCCCATCATACGACGGATCCAACATTTGAAACGTCCATCTTTTCCAGGTTTTGCTGAGTCAACGATACGTCCCATTCCGATATCTGTGAACGCATCAACACATCTTGCAAGAAGGAACATTGTTCCAACTATACCTGCCGAAACTCCCATTACCTTTGTGTAGAATACTAATACATAAGTACTTGCGAAGATGAAGGTGAAGTCGTTTCCGAAATCACCAAACATATATCCAAGTTTGTCTTTAATGCCAAATGGCTTTACGCTTTTTTCGTTCATTTTCATTCTCCTTATTTGTCAATCTGATTAAGGGCTTTGTTAAGCTCAATCATCTGCTCTTTTGTAGGATTCTTAAGTCCTGCTGTTCCCATCATAGATGTCATTCTCTTAACAGTGAAAGCACCCATCATCTTCATCATGCCTTCATTCTGCATCATGGCACCCATATCCATCATTCCACCGTCAGTCTTTCCTTCTGGTGCAAGCTGCTTAACGAATGCTCCGAATGCAGCTAAAGCCTCTGGATGCTTCATAACAACATCAAGTCTGTCCATGATAGAAAGCTTTCCTTCTGGTGTCTCGATATCGAACCAGTTAAGGACATCTCCTGTCTCAACCATACGGTATGCATCGTTGAACTTGTCAACCTTTACGATTCTGCTCTCATCTGTGCAGTCTCCTGCTTTTGCCTCAAGCTTAACTTCTCCATTGAGAGGTACCTCAAAATAGAAGAAATGCTCTGGTGATGACTGCTTTCCAAGGCTTACGCCGTTAGCAAAAAGCTCAACCTCTGGCTGGTTAGAGTATACAGTAACCTTTGTCACTTCCTCTACTCTGTCTACATATCTCTTACCGCAGATGTGTACGAATGGGTCATCTGAAAGCCATGCCTTGTATGCGTAGAAGGAATCCTTCTTATACTTACGGTCAAATGTTACAAGACCCTTGTGGTTCATTCCATCCTCGCCACCCTCAGCTCTTGCATCGGCTGCGAAGTCGAACATGTTCCATACATGTGTAGCCCAGATATAATCTCTTGTGTAGAGCTGCTTGATAAGCTCCTCATGGTAGTATGCCTGATACTCTTCTGAGTAATCTCCCTGCTCTGGGTTTGAGTTATGCCAGTTGAGAGCCTCACATCCGTACTCACTCATACCTACTGGAATACTTGGGTTCTCAGCATGGAATTTGTCAAGCCAAGGACCGTTCATTGATGTATCTCCGCCGTACCATCCGAAGTAGTGGTTCCATGATACGCAATCTGGAATCTTGATGTACTCAGCATCTGGAGGACACATTGAAACGATTGCCATTGTTGTCTTTCTTGTCTTATCCATCTCATGACAGAGGTCATTTAAAATCTTATGGTTCTCAACGAGGTCTGGATCATCAGCGCCCTTCATTGTAATCTCATTTGAAAGTCCCCATACAACGATTGATGGATGATTGTAGTTCTGTGTAATAAGCTCTTTCATCTGTGAGATTGTGTTCTCACGTCCGTTTGGCATATGCTGGCTGATATATGGAATCTCAGCCCAGAGTACAAATCCCATCTCATCACATAAATCGTAGAATACCTGATTATGCTGGTAATGAGCAAGACGGATTGTTGTAGCTCCTAACTCATAAATGATATCAAGGTCTTCCTTGTGGTGCTCTGGCTTAAGGGCATTTCCGATTTCAGGTCTGTCCTGATGACGGGAAACTCCACGAAGTGGATATGACTCTCCGTTTAAGATAAATCCCTTATCTGGGTCAATCTCAAATGTCCTGCATCCGAAACGAACCTCTCTCTTATCTCCTGATGAAAGCTCTGCAACTACTGTGTAAAGATATGGGTCTTTACGTCCGTGCCATAAATGAGCATCCTTTATTGTAAACTGTGCTGTTGTCTTTGCCTCAGCGTCAACTGTTGTCTCAGCGATAACCTCACCCTTGTCAACAATCTTGATTGTCATTGTTCCTGCTGGGTTTGTAACGTAGCAGTCAACTGTCACATCAAAGTCTGAACCGTTCTTTACAGGTGTGATTGCAACTGCTGGTCCTCCAAGGTAATCCAAGTCGAAACGTGTCTCTGGTACATTGTAGAGATTGACGTCTCTGTAAAGTCCACCATAGAATGTGAAGTCTGCCATCTGTGGATATACACGATCATTTGGTGCGTTGTCTACTGCAACACAGATTTCGTTCTCATCCTCGATATAGTCTGTGATGTTTACTCTGAATGTAGAATATCCTCCGTCATGGTGGCATACATCTTTTCCATTGATTTTGACATCAGCAGATGAATTAGCTCCCTCGAACTCAAGGTATGTTACAGGTCCTGTACACTCTGCCTTTGAGATTGTTTTCTTGTAGTAGCATGTTCCACGATAGTAGTCGTTTCCACCATCCTGACCATCTTTACCGTTCCAAGTATGTGGAAGATCTACTTTCTCGCCTGCGGCTGCTAAATCTTTGAAGAATTCCCATCCTAAGTTTATATTTGTCTTCATGTGTTCTCCTTCCTTAAATGTTTGTTAACATTTTGTCTATGTCTATACATTACCATTATTCTCATCAGAGACTTGGATTTTTTTAATATTATTTGGATTTTTTAAAATAAAATGTTATAATTTTATAAAAATAACTTATAAAATATATAAGCCTATTATATGGAGGAAATACATGGAGAATACAAATACACTAAGCGAAAAATCCTTGAAAGCCTACTCTTTACTAAAGGATTTGCTCTTAACAATATACAATGTGGACTGCAATCTGTCCCACTATCCCTATGACAATCTGGAGGCTATGGATAAGGGTATCAGAAAAATGATGTGGGAGGGCTTTGACTATACTGATAATCCCGACGCAAGACTGGTTGAGGATACTGACAAGCTTTTTATCATTGCCAGCAACCTGGGCTTTTACAATATAGTAATGTACCTGCCAACCGGGGAAAATCCTGATTTGATTACCATTGGTCCCTTTAGAAATGAGGACGCCACTCCTGCCTACTTTGAACAGATAATCCAGGCTGGCGAAGTCCCTCACTCCAAGATTCTGGTAGCAGAAAATGTATTCAGAGGACTTCCCAAGGCTGATTACACCACAGTTGTAACCATGAGCAAGCGCATAGTGTCAGAATACTTTCCCGGCTTTGAAAATGTGGAGGAGAAAAAGATTGAGTTTAAATCAAACCCCCGTGCCATCCAGCCTGATTTTTCACTGATTGATGACAACTTTATGGAGACAGCAAACCACTATAAGGACTGTATCACCAACCTCTTTGAGGCAATCCGCTCTGGCGATATTAACACCGCCCGTTCCTATATGCACGATACCCTGGCAATTATGAATGCAGGAGAAAATACATCAATACTCGCCGCCAGAAATGTGGCAAGTACCTTAAACGCAATCGCTTTTGTTGCCCTGCTCTATACCTCTGTCAATGCTTCAAGAAGTATGATGCTCTACATCCAGATGCAGCTTGCCATAGACCATGCCACAGATACATCACGAATAGGCTATATCCCCTATGACATTTCCCACAAGTATAGCCTGCTTGTGAAAAACTATGGTCATACATCCTACCATAAGAAAATCCGTGAGATTGTGGACTATATCGATTTACACCTGACAGACGACCTGACCCTGTCTGCCCTTGCAGAGCATTTTAATTACTCACCGGCAGCCCTGTCTGCCTCCTTCAAAAAAGAAACGGACACGAATCTGACCACATATGTGAAGCAGACCCGCATCCGCGAAGCTATCCGTCTCTTTAATTCTACGACCCAGAGTGTCAGCGATGTCGCTCTCTCTGTGGGCTATGATGATTTTGCCTATTTTTCAAGAGTCTTTAAGGAGATTACCGGAATGAGTCCCCGTGACTACATCAAGCTCAATCAGTCTGAATAAAATATATTTATGGTGTGACATTGTCCACAAGCATCTGGGCATAGGCGCTTCTGCCTGTGCCATTTAAGTGGATGCCATCATTGTAGAAGTAATCACTGTGACCAGCTGCATATGCAGGCCAGTCGATAACTGTGACATTGGCATTGTTTGCTGCAAGTGCAGCTATGACGCTGTTTGAATCATCCTGCCATGACACACCGTAGGCATATACCCAGTAGATATTTCTGTCAGCCCCCAGATAGTCAATCAGTGCCTGACCTGTCTCCTGACTGAAGGTTCCGTTTGTTCCAAGTGCAATTACAACAGTGCCTTTTAAATTTCCCTGCTGCTCAAGTCCCTGGGCGATTTCCACACCAGCCTTGACCTGTCTGCTCTCCTTTGCATCAACTATACAGCCCGGCATGCTGCTTGAAATATTATCAGCAGCTCCAAGCATTACTGAATCACCGATAAGTGTGACATTTGAATATGTGCCCTCTGCTGGTGCCTGGGCAGGCTCCTGGGCTGCTTCCTCTGCGGTATCTGATGCTGTATCTGATGTATCAGCAGTGTCAGTCTTATCTGTCGTTTTAGTATCTTTATTTTCTTCTGTAATTTCTGTGGCTTCCTCTGTCTCAGTTTCTGTTTCCGGCTCAACCGCTTCTGTATCTTCTGTCACCACAAATTCTGTTGAGTTAACATAATTTTTCTCTGTCTGTGCCTCAGGCTCAGCCTCTGCCACAGTGTCCTTTTTACCACATCCTGTGAATGCAGATATAGCAAGAGTCATACACAGTAAAATTGTTATAAGTCTGTTTCTTCTCATATATGCTCCTCCTTTACTTTTTTAGATTATAATACTTTTGCTATCTTATTTGCAATGGCTATCCCACTCTTTGTGCTGGCAAGTCCATCCTCGCCGGTCTCTCTGAGACAGGCAGGCATGAGTTTTCCGATTCTTCTCATAGAGTCTATCACCTCATCTGGCTCTATGGCACTCCTGATGCCAGACATTGCCATTCTGGCAGATACTACAGCATTCACAGCGCCAGATACATTTCTCTTGATACAAGGCACCTCCACAAGTCCTGCCACTGGGTCACAGGTGAGTCCCAGCATATTTTTGAGGGCAAGGGCACTGGCATTCACTATCTCCTCGTTATCCCCGCCTTCCAGATAGGCAATAGCACCGGCAGCCATGGCACTGGCAGAGCCTATCTCCGCCTGACAGCCTCCCTCTGCCCCTGCTATGCTGGCACTGGTTGCTATGACTTCACCTATTCCTCCTGCTACATAGAGGGCTTCTACTATCTGCCGCCTGTCTACAGCCTTTTGCTTCATATAGGTGATTATCACCGCAGGGATTACACCACAGGAGCCTGCTGTAGGCATAGCCACAATCCTCTTCATGCAGGCATTGGACTCACCCATCTTGACAGCTCTCTCCATAACCTCTGAGATAAAATCTCCCACAAGCTTACTGTTTTCATGATGGGCAGCTTCAAGCTTAGCCCCATCTCCTCCTGCAAGCCCACTGGCAGATTTAAGCTCAGGACTGTAGCCCCTGTCTGCTTCCTCCATGGCAGTAAGCATTCCATCCATAGTCGAAAAGGAATCCTCCCTGCTTACATTTCTCTCCTTCATATCATCCCGGAGCACTACTTCCCAGAAGGGTATTTTTTCTTCATTTGAAATATCTGTTATCTCTTTTAATCTGGCAAAACTCATTTATTTTCCTCAATAACTGTTATTATTCTTAAATATTAGCTGCTAACTCTTTTCATTTTTACAACAAGCTGTAATAAGTCACTTTCTCTATACCATCCAGACCACTTAACCAGTCTATCGACTCCCTCGGCACCTCCTGGTCACACTCTATGACCATTACGGCATTGCCGCCTCTTTTGGCTCTGTAGAGCTGCATGGTTGCTATATTTACAGATTTTTGGGCGAGCATATTGGTAACTGTTGCCACATGTCCGGGGGTGTCCTGATTGTGTACGATTAAGGTCGGGTACTCTCCTGAGAAATTAGCATCCAGCCCATCTATTTTTGCAATATTTATGAGAGAGCCTCCTATTGATTCACCTACAATTGTAAGCCTCCTGCCCTCTGCTCCAATAAGCTCAAGCTCTGCTGAGTTGGGATGTCCATCCTCAAGGTCTGCCCTGCCAAAGCTTACCTCCATGCCCTGCTCTTTTGCTATTTCCATGCTGTCTGGTATTCTCACATCGTCAGTCTGCATACCCAAAAGCCCTGCCACAATGGCAAAATGTGTACCATGTCCCTTTCCTGTTGCCAGAAAAGAGCCATACAGGTTTATCCTTGCGCTCACAATCGGCTGTCCTATAAGCTTTCTCGCCACATATCCTATTTTTACAGCTCCTGCTGTGTGGGAGCTTGATGGCCCGACCATTACAGGTCCCATAATGTCAAATAAATTCATAACACTTTTACCCTTTACTTTACGAAAAAGGATACTGAAAAATCAGTATCCCCCATTTTCTAGTCTCTTGACTCTACTATCAGAATTATTCCGTCCTTAACTGTAATCGTAGCCTCATCATCTACTATCTCATTTGATATTCCCAGAGTATTGAAACCGTGCATATCATAATTATCAAGCGGATATTTAACGCCTGTAATAGTAACTCCATCGGCTTTTCCTGAAATAGGAATAACAGATAAATACTTTCCAAAGCGCTCATCTTTTCTAATCGACAGGCTGCTGTTTATCATCTTAATCTTGTTATGGGTGTCAAGAAGCTCTATGGAAACATTTTTTTCCAATCCTACCCCCAGCAGCACAACATTTCCAATGACATGGTCTAATCTGCTGCCAGTACCACCTAATATAGTAATCTTTGTGGCTCCTCTTCCTATAGCAAAGCGGAGAGCGTATTCTGTATCTGTATCATCCTTCTCAGGATTTAATCTGTGAACATCCATCTGCTCCTGTCCCAGGAAAAATTCCAAAGCATCTTTTCCGACAGAGTCAAAATCACCGACTATGACATCTGGCATAATCCTGCTTTTGTAGCAGAAATCCATACCTGCATCAACTGCGATAATAACCTCGTATCCACCCTTTTTAATTATATCTACTGCGAACTGCTCGTCCACTGTTCCGCCTGTTACTATTAAGTATTTCATGGTATCTCCCTAATTATTTAATATATTCAGAAAGCTCTTTACATTGCTTTCAATATCTCCGTTAAATACTGCACTTCCGGCAACAATTATATTTGCGCCGGCATCCATAACTTCCTGTACGTTGTTTAAGTTTATTCCACCATCAACCTCTATGTCGATTTTATTACCAGTTTTTCTGGCAAGCTCACGCAAATCCCTGACCTTGTCTATTGTGTAAGGTATAAGCTTCTGTCCGCCAAAGCCAGGATTTACAGTCATGACAAGCACCATATCCACCTTGGGCAGCACATACTCTATAGCCGACAAAGGTGTGGCAGGATTTAAGGCAACTCCTGCTATTATGCCCTTTTCCTTTATGGCGTCTATTGTTCTGTCAAGGTGCCTGCAGCTCTCAGCGTGAACTGTGATTATATCAGCCCCAGCTGCTGCAAATTCGTCTATATATCTAATCGGCTCCTCTATCATCAGATGTACATCAAATATGCGTTCTGTACATTTCCTGATTGTCTTAATCACAGGCAGTCCGATTGATATACTAGGGACAAACTGACCATCCATCACATCAATGTGGACATACTGTGCGCCAGCCTCGTCCATAGTCCTGATTTGCTCTCCAAGTATTGTATAATCTGCCGATAAAATCGATGGTGATAAACAGTTCATAATAGCTCCTTAATATTTTCTCATATTCTTAAGTTCTTCATACAAAAGCTTGTAGTTTTCATATCTCACTGAACTTATCTTTCCCTCAGCCAGGGCTTCCTTCACACCGCAATCCGGCTCATTTATATGGCTGCAGCCCTGAAACTTACAGTAAGGCTCATACTCCCTGAACTCAGGAAAACATGTCCATAAGTCTTCCTTTTCAAATCCAGGCACATCCATTGAGCTAAAGCCCGGAGTATCCATTATATATGAGTCCTCCATAACAGGCACGATTTCCGAATGACGTGTGGTATGCTTACCCCTGTCTATCTTGTCACTGATACCCCCGGTCTCCATCTGTACATCTGACTGTAAGGCATTGATTAAAGATGACTTGCCCACTCCCGATGGTCCTGCAACAGTTGTTGTCCTGCCACGCAAAAGTGCCTTTACCTCATCTACGCCCTCACCGGTTTTCGTGCAGGTAGACATGACTCTGTAGCCCGCCGGTTCATAGATTTTCCTGTACTCTGCGATTTTCTCTTCATCCACTAAATCTGTCTTGTTAAAGCATATGGTCACAGGCACATTCTGGAATTCCATCATGCACAAAAATCTGTCAAGCAAGTTAAAATTAGGCTCTGGCTTGGCAGCTGCAAATATAACAAGTGCCATATCAATGTTTGCCACCGCCGGTCTTATAAGCTCATTTTTCCTTGGCAGTATCTCTTCCACATTGCCCAGGCACTCTGCCTCATCAAGCACAGCTATACGAACCATATCGCCAACCAGCGGCTTTATTTTCTGTTTTCTGAAGGCTCCCTTTGCCTTACACTCATACACCTGACCATTCTCTGCATAAATGTAATAAAAGCCTGCAATCCCTTTTATAATCTTTCCCTGCATGTATAACCTTTAATTATTTTGCGTTAAATGTTACTCCGATTGTCTGATCCTCTGTAGTGCCATCAGAATATGTCCATGTAACAACCAGATTTCCTGATGCTGCATTTTTGATATTATCTGCTGTCATGTTGTAAGAGTCGTTAGAGGTCATATTACTGCTCCATGACGCTCCGTCTATTGTGCTGCCACTTCCATCCTTGAGCACTGCTGAGAAGCCTGTAACCTTTTTACCAGCCTCACCGGTTTCTGCATTATCCTGAGTCTCATGTCCAAGCTCATATTTGAGTGTGTAGCTGAATGTATAATACTTTGTGTTACTTCCAAGGCTGACAGTAATTGTCACTGTTGTTCCTGGTGCTACAGTCTTTCCAGACTCTACATCCTGGCTGATTACGTTACCCTCTGCTACTGTATCACTGTAATCTGTCTTTACTGAATAGTTAAGTCCTGCTGCTGTAAGACTTGACTGAGCCATCGACTGGGTAGCTCCAACCACATTTGGAACAGTCTTTGACTGCTCACCCTGGCTTATTACAATTTCAATTGTTGAACCCTCTGCCAGCTTTCCTGAATCAGGTGTCTGTGAGATAACCACATCTGCTGCCACATCTGCGCTGTACTCATATTTCTCTTTGTAGTTAAACTTGGCATTCTTGATTGCTGTCTCGGCCTCGCTCTTAGTCTTGCCAACTACGCTTGGCACGTCAATCTCGTCTGCCTCAGTTGTGCTCTGACCTGCAACTACAACCTTTACAGTTGAATTTGCTGCTATCATGCTTCCCTCTTCCGGGTCCTGTGAGAGAATGGTTCCCTCTGCCTCATCTGATTCCTGTGTTCCTGAAACCACGATTGTGATGCCATTGTCCTTAAGCTTTGCCTGTGCATCATCCACAGTCATTCCCACAATTTTAATCATCTCAATCTCTGTCTCAGTCTCTGTCTGTGTCTCAGTTTCTGTCTCTGTATTTTTTGATGAGCCAAATCTGAAGAGTCCAAAAATGCTTCCAATCAGGTAAACAACTACTATTAAAATAATAACTGCTGTGACAATGCCCATGATAGTGACAGCCTTATCCATCTTAGGATTTAAGAGCTTATCATCATCGCCATCATCCTCTTCGTCATCATCATCTATATCCTCAGGATCTGTATCAGGCTCTGACAAAGCCGCATCCTCAGCCGCAAAGCCTCTCTCCTTTATGGTCTTTAAGTCCTCCTCGGCAATAACCTTGGTCTTGCTGTTGTCCACCAAAGGTGCAATCACTACAAAATTCTCATTCGGATTTGTCAGCGAATGTCTCAAATCGTTCAAGAGCTCTGCCATGCTCTGGTATCTGCGGTCAGGCGTCTTCTGGGTACATTTTAATATGATTCCCTCAAAGCTGACCGGAATATTTGGAGCATATACAGACGGCTTTACAATCTCCTCCTGTAAGTGCTGGATGGCAACTGCAACTGTTGTGTCTCCGTCAAAAGGCACACGTCCTGTTATCATCTCATACATTACAATACCCAGTGAATATACATCACTTCTGGCATCTATAAAGCCATTTCTCGCCTGTTCAGGTGAAGCATAATGTACAGACCCCATCACATCAGAGCTTATGGTATTTGATGAAGCAGCCTTTGCAATACCAAAGTCTGTAACCTTTACCTTGCCATCTGTGGAAATCATGATATTCTGTGGCTTTATGTCCCTGTGGATGATATTTTTTCCATGGGCAGCCTCAATACCTCTTGCAACCTGAATTGCAATACTTGCAGCCTCCTTAAAGGAGAGCTGTCCCTTTTTCTCAATATATGTCTTTAGGGTAATGCCCTCTACATATTCCATGACGATATAGTAGAGTCCCTCTTCGCTTCCTACATCATATATATTTACAATATTTGGATGCTCAAGTACTGCTGCCGACTGAGCCTCTGTGCGGAACTTTGTAACAAATGTACGATCCTCTGAAAACTCTGATTTAAGTACCTTGATTGCAACTATTCTGCTCAGTATATGATCCTTTGCCTTGTATACATCAGACATTCCGCCTGCGCCGACCTTACCAAGTATCTCGTATCTATCTGCTAAAAACATGCCAACGTTTAACATTCTTTCACCTCATTAAAATGGTTTTATAATTGTAACTGTAATATTGTCCCGTCCACCATTGTCATTTGCCATTCTGACAAGCTTCTGCGCAATTGCCTCCGGCTCCTTATCTGAACGGACAATATCAAGGATTTCTTCATCTCTCACCATGTTGGTAAGTCCGTCTGTACACATGAGCACATAATCATCCTTTGCAAGCTCAACCTCAAAGAAATCAGCCTTCACATTTTTCTGCGCACCGATTGCCCTTGTTATAATGTTTTTATCAGGATGAGATCTTGCCTCAGAGGGATTAAGCTCCCCTAGTCTGACCATTTCATCTACAAGCGAATGATCCCTTGTAATCTGACGAACCATATCACTGATAACATATAGTCTGCTGTCACCGACATTTGCAACTATAAGCTTATCACCAACAAGTGTTGCAATAACCAGAGTAGTCCCCATGCCACTTTTAGTCTCGTCCTCATTTGATTCGGCTACCAGAAGCTCATTTGCCTTGCTGATTGCCTCTTGTATGATGGTCACTGGTTCATCACTGCTGTTTCTCGATATCGACGCAACTACTCTCTCTATTGTGTGTCTTGAGGCATAATCTCCTGCCTTGTGACCACCCATTCCGTCTGCCACGATAAACAGATTTGGAAGATTCCCCAGACTGGTATCTGTCGCAAAATAATAATCCTGATTCATTTCACGAGTGACACCCGTATCCGTAATGGAAAAGGTCTTCATCTAGTCATTTCCTTTCTCATAATCAAAGTGTATCCTTTGTTTATTTCCTTGTGCATTTTATCATAACACAGGGAAAAGAACAAGCTTTTAGCTTATGCATCCTTACTAATATGTTTACGCCTGAGCTGACCGCAGGCTCCGTCTATGTCCTCACCAAGTGAGCGGCGCACTGTGGCATTTATGCCGTTTTTCTCAAGCTTATTTTTAAACGCCTGCACAACCTGGGTATTGGAAGAGACATAATTTCTCTCCTTAATAGGGTTTACCGGTATAAGATTTATATGGCAGTTGATGCCCTTTACCAGGGCTGAAAGCTCTGCCGCATCCTCGTCGGAATCGTTGACTCCTCCCACAAGGCTGTACTCAAATGTAACTCTCCTGCCGGTCTGGTCAAAATAATATTTACAGGCATCCACCACCTCATGTATGTCATAGCTGTTGGCTATGGGCATAAGGGACTTTCTCTTCTCCTGATTAGATGCGTGGAGGGAAAGTGCAAGTGTGATGGAAAGCTTCATATCCGCAAGCTCCTTCATCCTTGGCACTATGCCGCAGGTAGACACTGTCAGGTTTCTCTGGCTGATATTGAGTCCGTTTTCATCTGTTAAAAGCTCTATGAATTTGATAAGATTATCAAAGTTATCCATAGGCTCGCCTGTTCCCATGACAACCACGTTTGATATGCGCTCGCCTATATCAGTGCCGATTTTATATATCTGGTCAACCATCTCAGATGGCTTAAGTCCTCTCACAAGTCCATCAAGGGTTGAGGCGCAGAACCTGCACCCCATCCTGCAGCCCACCTGGGATGATATGCAGACTGAGTTGCCGTGCTTGTATCTCATCAGCACGCTCTCAATTACGTTGCCATCCTCCAGTGAAAAAAGATATTTTCTGGTGCCGTCGATTTTTGAAATCTGCACCTCTTCTTTTTTGAGAGATACAAGCTGGCATTTCTCCTTTAAGCTCTCTATAAGCTTCTTTGAGATATTTGTCATCTCATCAAAGCTCTCCACATGCTTTATGTGAAGCCACTCATATATCTGCTTTGCCCTGAATGGCTTTTCTCCTATCTGAACCATGAAATCCTTTAATTCATTCAGATTCATGGATTTTATGTCTATCTTACTTTCGTTTACCTTATCCATTATTTCTCCCTGATAAACTTTGCCAGGAAAAATCCATCGCCGCCAAGCTCTCCCGGCAATAGCTGTCTTTCCTCTTTTAAGACAAAATCCCTGTACTTGTCAGTAAACCATCTGACATTATCCTCATTTTCCATTTTATCAATAGTGCATGTACTATATACCAGAGTTCCCCCGGGCTTTACATACTGATGCACTGTATCAAGTATCTGTCTCTGAAGCTCCATAAGCTCCTCTTCCTGCTCATGGCTTATCTTGTAGCGTATATCTGTCTTTCTGCCCAGTACGCCAAGTCCTGAGCATGGCAAATCGCAAATCAATACATCTGCCTTATCTACAGACGCCTCATCATACTGGGT
>CAVFAM010000137.1:0-10571 GCA_963620375.1 Bacteroidaceae bacterium | reverse complement strand
CAGAAAAGATTACATCCGAAATAAACACTTATGTTGCCTGTGATGCAAAGAGCAAAACTGTTTATTATACGGTTTTGAAGGAGGTTAATCAGGACTTAAATGCATTTTTTGATGATGAATATAAAGATATAGATGCAAATGTAAAAAAAATGGATAAAAGTGAATGTTTGGTAATTGTTAAAAAAAGTGAGGTTCATACTATTGGTGGCTTTCCTGTTGATTCAATTTATAAATATCCTTTGTCATATGATTATATAAATGATTATGATGAAGAATTAGATATGTATAGATATACTGGCTATAATGGAGCAATCTATTATTGGGATGAAGGTGCAGACCAATGGTATGTATTTGATATGGATAAATATGAAGAATATTTACAATACGAGGATGCAGAATACAGAAATAAAATTAGAGAAGAATTAAAGTCTGGTCATATAATGAGGTGTGAATTGTATAGTTATGTGATGGGAGAAAAAAATAAATGTATAAGCGAAGATATAGCTATTGGCATGGGGGTACATTTTGATGGATCAGCCTTATATTATTGTGCATTTGATCAAAATATAGATAATAAAATCTGTGACATTGATGATGTGGATAGAGTCGATTATGCTAATATATGGGTGCAAGAGGAACTAGATAATAGACAGACGGACTGGTTTTACTACGTCAATGAAAAAGAACAAAAAATTGATATTGAAGGAGAGATTAGTAGTGTAGACATTTTAACGGATGGTAATGAAGTGATATTTGGAAGCAGAAATCGTGTAAACTCAACACTTACTGTATATAGTATAAAAAATGGAGTTATGGAAAAGAAAGATGAGCTTACAGATGCTGGAAGAAATATTTGTGTGAAGGATGATGGTTATTATTTCTTTTCTAATATATATGGTGCGATAGGCGATTTGAATGTTTACAAAGATGGTGAGACAAAATGCATTTTAAAAGATATTAATATAAAAACGGCAAGAGTATATGACGATGAAATTTATACTGTAATTAATAAAAATGATACGACCTCGGAAACGGATGATACATTAGTGGTAACTGGGGCAAGCGATAACATTAAGATTACTGGTAATGTGAGTGCATATTCATGCGTTAATGGAAACAGAATTGTATACATAGATAATGGGGAATTACATGTATATAAGAATAATGATGAAGATAAGCTCATTGCAGATGACGTGGGTGAGTATGAATGCTTTGAAAATACATATTATACCATTGATTAATCTTAAAGATATATAAAATTGGATATTATTATATGGAAAGTGCCTTTCTTACTGGAATTAAGTAGGAAAGGCATATGTTTTAGAAAAATAAGAAGATTTTTAATTGTAGTGGTGCCTGTAATTGGAATATAATGAGAATAGCTATAGAAGGAGCCGAATAAAGATTTATATACCAACACGGAGTGAAAAAAATAGGAATCAAAGCATGCAAGGAGGATAAGCCTGTAGGCTTTTTACCTTTAGTTCAGCACCAAAGGTAAAGTATGTAAGGGCATACAATAAGGCAGTTGGAAAAAGAAATGAATAATATAAAAAAAGAAAATGAAGCTACAAACAATAAAATTGCAAACAAAGCAAATACACAAAATGTAAATATAACAAATAATGCGGACATGTGTGCTGCAAAAGGACAGCCACCAGAATCCGCCCCAGTCCACAAACGCCGTGTGAGATACAAGGGCACCCATCCCCGCACCTTCGAGGAAAAATACAAGGAGCACAATCCAGAAAAATACGCAGATACAATCGCCAAGGTAATCAGCAAGGGCAGCACCCCGGCAGGTATGCATATCTCAATCATGGTAAAGGAAATCCTTGACTTTTTGCAGATTAAGCCGGGACAAAAAGGGCTTGATGCCACTTTAGGCTATGGCGGTCACACCAGAAAAATGCTTGAGCAGCTTAAGGGAGAGGGGCATATGTATGCCCTTGATGTAGACCCGATTGAAATAGTAAAGACAAAGGAGCGGCTTGCAAAGGCTGGCTTTGGAGAGGACATACTGACTGTCATTAAGACTAACTTTGCAAATCTGGCTGAGGTAGCAAATGAGCATGGACCATTTGATTTTATGATGGCAGATTTAGGTGTCTCATCAATGCAGATTGACAATCCAGAGCGAGGCTTTTCCTATAAGATAGACGGACCGCTGGATTTGCGTCTCGACCCTGAGCATGGAGTGTCTGCGGCTGAGAGGCTTAGGGAGCTGAGCCAGGATGAAATCGAGGGTATGCTGGTTGAGAACTCGGATGAACCCTATGCTGATAAAATCGCAGCTGAGGTTATAAAGACTTACAGAAAGGGTCAGAAAATCGAGACCACCACTGATTTTAAGCATGTGATTGAAAATGCCTTGGCATTTCTGCCAGACAACAAGGAAAAGAAAGATATTGTGAAAAAGACCTGCCAGCGTTCGTTTCAGGCGCTGCGTATTGATGTAAACAGTGAGTTTGAAGTGCTTGAGGCGTTTCTTGAAGCCCTGCCGGATGCCCTGGCAAGCGGTGGAAGAGTTGCAATCCTGACCTTTCACTCAGGGGAGGACAGGCTGGTTAAGAAAACCTTTAACAGGCTGCATAAGGCAGGGGTTTTCTCTGAAGTGTCAAAGGATGTAATCAGACCAGGTGCGGAGGAATGTGCGCAGAATGGCAGAGCCAGGTCTACCAAGATGAGATGGGCGATAAAGGCATAAATTATATTAGTTTACGCAATCGGTTGCGCAGAACAAAAAATTGAATTTGCGCCTATTTTGTGAATTATGCTCAAAACACCTAGAAAAAAATATTAAAATTGCACATTGACATATTTGACCCATAAATATATACTAGGTTATGAACAAACGGTTGCGCAACGCAAAGAACAACCTGCATTATATATACACAATGTGTATGTGCAAGAAGCACAGCGTACATATAAAAGCAGGCTTATAACGTGCAGACCGCAGCCATAACAAATAATACAAACATACAAGATGGAGGATTTCATGATGGACAAATTTATTGTTAACGTCATTCACCGCCCAGAGATGGTTCCTGAGTACTCAGCAACTGTGACTGGACAGGGCAAGGAAGAGGATATCGGAGATAAGAAGCTTATTACAGAGTCACTTGACATTTTCAAGACTCAGCAGAGACTTGCTCACGAGGCAGGACTTAAGTGTACTATCCAGATGACATATGCTTCACTCTTCAACGAAGAGGCTGTTGAGCTTGCAAAGCATGACCATGAAGTATACGGTGATGAGATTGCACTTTCATTACTTGGACTTCCTTGCGAAGAGTTCCGTGAGAAATACAAGACAAAGGATTTCTGTATCTGGATGTTCTCTATGGAAGACAAGAAAGCAATCGTAAATGATGTTTTCGAGAAATTCCATGACGCATTTGGATTTTATCCAGAGTCAACAGGTTCATACTACATGGACGCTGACTTAACAAACTACATCAAGGAGAAATATCCTTCAGTTAAATGTGCAGTTGCAACATGCTGGGAGGAAGGACCAAAGGCTTACCACACATGTAACAACTCATGGTATACATTATTCGACGGAGGCCCATGGGCACCATGGATTCCTTCAAAGCAGAACACACATGCACCAGCAGCAAACAAGGAAGAGGATAGCGGAATCGTTGCTATTCCACATCTTTCTCGTGACCTTATTGCCTGCTACGATGGAAACGGTTCAAACTTCGGAACTCATCCACAGAACGTACTTCGTGGTATGATTTACGACACAAAGACATGGGAGTATCCATATCTTTACAACTTAATTGACCAGTACAGAGATTTAGCAAAATACAACAATGGATATTCATACAACATGATGTTCGTTGGACCAGGCTGGATGAACAAGATGGGACGTTGGGAGCAGCCATATGAGCTTCTTCTCAAGTCTTACACAGATGGATGTAACTACTATGGTAAGTTAAAGAAGGAAGGCAAGCTCATCGATATGACAATGTCTGAGTTCGCTGACTACTATAGAGAGAAGAAGGGCGTAAACGCTGGAAACTACAACGAGCCAGAGTGCGCACCATGGAGAGACATCCTTTACGGATCTGACAAGCAGTTATTCTGGTACTGTGACCCATACATGAGAGCTTGTGTAAACATGGATCAGGGTGGAGCAATCGTAGACCTCCGTCCATATGTTGCTAAGCTTGAGTGGCCAGTTGGAATAGGAACAAAGCATGTACAGGATGCTTCATATCCATTCCTTATCCAGGAGAAATACAGAGCTGGATACTTCACACACTATGCAGGAGCCGGAACAGTAAGAAGTGCTAAGCTTTCTTACAACGGAGAGGAAGTTGACCTTTGTCTCTGCCCAACACATTCTCACTTCTCTGAGGAAGTTATCGATGGCAGGAAGACAAGAATCCTTACACTTGACCCTGTTGAGATTCAGTTCAACGGCGTAAGCGTTAAGCTTCAGACTAAGGAGTACTTCGAGGAAGGTGCTTCAAATATCAAGATTGAGAGAAATATTCTTGAGATTAGTGATCCAAGCGCTGAGATTTATCTTGATGAGTACATCACAGCATGCTACGGAACAACTGAGTACCCAGAGGATATGACAGGAATTACTCTTGAGGCAGTTGGCGGACAGACACCTGCAACAATCAACTACGAGTACAAATGTCGTGATGCAAAGGATATGGGAGCTACAGAGGTTAGTGCTGTTATTCCACAGATTCAGACTAAGGTTTCACTTACTCCTTCAGCAGATGCAGAGGGATATATCGAAGAGGGTTATGCATTCTCACCAATGTTCAAACTCGGATACAAGAAGCAGATTTCAGATAAGGAGGTATTTGCAACATGGCTCAACTTGGCAAAGGCAAATTAAATTACAGATGTCCAATGTGCTTTCAGCGTGATTTAGATATCGATATGTTTTACAACAAGGATACAGGTATTTACAGCTGTATCAGATGTCAGTTCAGAGGAACAGAGGAACAGGTTCTTCAGGGTAACGAGGATGTTCGTAAAAAGTACGGCGCAATGTACAAGAGATTTGACAAATTTGATTTTGACTAGAATGTAATGGAAGGGAGCCGTTTATGACGGTTCCCTTTTTCATACCAGAGTATGCAAGAGAAGCTGCCGGTGGCAGGGGCTCTGTGAGGAGATTTTATGGCAAAGAAAAAGAAGGATACCGTAGAGTTTAGATTTTATGAAATTCCACAAGGGGAGCCAGCCTTAGTATTATGTGGGGAGAGCTGGATAAGAGTATATGGACATGATGAGTTTCATCTGCATTTCCACAATCTTATGGAGATTGGCATATGCAGACAGGGACTTGGTGACATGTATATGGATGAGGAAGTGCTCAGATACAGGGATGGTGACATAACACTTATTCCGGAAAACTACCCTCATGTAACAATCAGCGATGGAGAGGGCACTAATTACTGGGAATACATTTTCTTTGACCTGAAATCTGTTGTTGAGGAGCTGTTTCCCAATAATCCGGTTTTCCAGACTGAGGTAGTGGCTTCCCTGACAAAGCGTGCAATTATGACCAATTCCACAGAAAATAAAGCGCTGGCTGGTCATATAAACAGCGTGATACAGGAATTTACAGATAAAAGACCCTATCACCAGAAAATCATCAGACTGCATGTGCAGGCGATTGTCTTAGAGCTTTTGCGGAGGGATGCGTCACTGCCGATTGAAGAGGATTATCAGATGAAGGGCACCAATATGTCCCAGATTGCAGCAGCCCTTGACTATGTAAATAAAAATTATGACAGACAGATGAAGGCTGCGGAGCTTGCTGAGATATGTAATATGAGTGAGACTCATTTCAGGAGAATATTTGAGTCCTATATTAATATGTCACCTATGGATTATGTCAATCTGATTAGGATTCAGAAGGCGTGTGAGCTGATGAAAAAGACTAATGACTCAATGGATACGATTGCGGTAAGGTGCGGATTCACCACAACAAGCACATTCAACCGTAATTTTAGAAAATTCCTTGATACATCACCTTACCAGTGGAAGATAAATCCTGAAAATTATGAGCACAAATTGTTGAATTTTAGGATATCTGCACTAAAGGGATGGTAGGATATAGTATATGTTTCGGATATTTTCGGGTGTTTTTGGATGAAAACGCCCGTTTTTTTGTTGTTTATGTTCACAATTAAGACATATTATTCGTTATAATAACCATGTAATCGAGATGAGGACATAACATTTTAGTCAAAGTGCATAAAACAAGCCGGGGCAAATGTTAACAGACCTTTGGGATTACAGAAACTATATATTCTATTTATGGAGGGAAAAAGAATATGAAGAAGAAAGTTATTTCAGCTATGCTCGTATCTGCAATGGTAGCTTCTATGGTTGCAGGATGCGGAAGCAATAACAGTGGAAGCTCAGCATCAAATGATGCAGGCACAAGTGGTACAGAGGCAGGAGGCACAACAGCCGCTGCAACAACAGACGATCCTAACACATTAACAGTATATGCATGGGATAAAAACTATAACATCCCAGCTCTTGAGGCAGCAGCAGCAGCTTACAAAGAGAAAAATCCAGATTTCAATCTTGAGATTATTGAGCAGTCTCAGTCATCAGACATCGAGGATGCAATCACATTAGCTGGTTCATCAGGAGACTACAGCAACTTACCAGACATCGTACTTTTCCAGGATCATTACTTCCAGCAGTACGCTACAAACTATCCAGATGCATGGACAGACGTAGCAGATGCAGATGTTGACTGGTCAGATTTCGGAGAGGAGAAGCTTTCATTCTCTACAATCGATGGAACACATTACGGATTCCCAGTTGATAACGGAACTGTTATCTGTGCATACAGAACAGACTTACTTGAGGAAGCTGGATACACAATCGACGATTTGACAGGATGCTCATGGGATGACTTCATCGAAATCGGAAAAGCTGTTTACAGCACAACAGGAAAATACTTACTTTCTATGGACGGTGACGGAAACGACTTAGTATACATGATGCTTCAGGCAGAGGGCGTTTCACAGTTCAAGGATGGAGAGCCATACATCGCTGACAACGAGACACTCAAGCAGGTTGTTGAGAAAATCGTAGAGATGGCAAACGACAATGTATTATATCTTGCAAATGACTGGTCAGATTACACAGATCAGACAATCATTGGAGACCAGGTTGCTGGTGTTATGAATGGTAACTGGATTATCCCAACAATCGAGCAGGTTGCTGAGAACTCAGGAAAATGGGAGATTACTTCAATGCCTACATTAGCAGGTGGTGAGGGATATGCTTCAAATGGTGGATCTTCACTTTACATCACAGGAAACTGCCACAATGTTGACCTTGCAAAAGACTTCTTAGCATACACATTCGGTGGTGGAGATGGAGCAATTGCTACATATGACGCAGCTCTTACAAATGGTGGTGTTATCACAACATGTATCTCTGCTGGTCAGTCAGAAGTATACAACCAGGGTGTTGACTACTTCAACGGACAGCCAATCTACGCTGACATCGTTGAGATGGGTTCTCATGTAAAGGTTGTTGAGCAGAGTGATTACCACTACGATGCACGTTCTAACCTTGCTACAGCAATCATCAATATCATTGGTGGAGCTGATGAGCAGTCTGAGTTAGAGACAGCAGAAAGCAACTTAAGATTTACAATGGGACTTTAATCAGAACCTGAATTATAAGTTATCTGAACGGGGAATCGGGATTCCGACTCCCCGTTTATAAGCTAAGATAGGGGGCTCCTAATGAACAAGAAAAAGGGACTTAGTATTACGGGCAAGCAGAAGATTGCAGGATGGACATATTTGTTCCCGGCTACAATCTTAATCTGCATCATGAGCTTTTATCCAATTATTCAAGCTATTTTTACATCATTTAAGACAGGACCATCTGCAAACATGAGCTGGTGTGATCCTGCTGGTTACAACTACACAAGAATGTTCCAGGATGCGATTTTTAAGACATCTGTAAAGAACACATTTTTATACCTGATAATCGAAGTGCCAGTTATGCTTGTACTTGCAATGCTTTTGGCACAGTTACTCAACAATAAGGATTTGAAATTTAAAGGATTATTCCGTACATGTGTATTCTTACCATGTGCTACATCACTTGTTTCGTACTCATTGATTTTTAAATCTATGTTTGCGACAAATGGATTAATCAATACTATCCTTGTTAACCTTGGAATATTAGAAAACAATTACAATTTCCTCGGAAATCCAGGCAGTGCAAAGGCAATCATTATTATCGCACTTATCTGGAGATGGACAGGATACAATATGGTATTCTTCCTGGCAGGACTTCAGAACATTGAATACTCTGTATATGAGGCAGCAAAGATTGATGGTGCCAACGCATGGCAGACATTCTGGAAGATTACAGTTCCACTGTTAAAGCCTACAATTGTTATGACAGTAATCATGTCAATCAATGGTACATTACAGCTCTTCGACGAGTCTGTAAACTTAACAAGTGGTGGACCTGCAAACTCAACAATTACAATGTCTCACTACATTTACAATATTTCATTCGGCCAGGGTGTTGCAAACTTTGGATATGCATCAGCATTGTGCTTCGTTGTATTTATCATGGTTGCAGTCCTTGCATTTATTAACATGAAAGTAGGTGATAAGCGTGACTAAGAAAAAGCATGGATCTTCAATCCAGAAAAGATTAATTCCTACATACATATTTCTTATCATAGTATCATTTATTTCAGTATTTCCATTTTACTGGATGATATCAGCAGCTACAAATAACACTGTTGATGTGGCAAGAGGTAGGCTTGCCTTTGGTACATATGCACTTACAAACTTACAAAATCTGCTCGCAGGACAGGATCTCTGGGGAGCACTTTGGAACTCATTCAAGTATGCTGGTATCCAGACAATCGTAGCATTGTTTGTATGTTCACTTGCTGGATATGGATTTGAGCTTTACCACGATAAGGGCAAGGACTTTGTATTCTCAGTACTGCTCTTAGCTATGATGGTACCTCAGGTTGCTACAATGATTCCTCTTTTTAAGATGATGTCATCACTCGGATTTTTGAATACAGTATGGGGCTTTATGCTTCCAGCAATCTCAACACCATTCCTTATAATGATGTTCAGACAGAATTCGAGAAACTTCCCGATTGATATCATGGAGGCTGCACGAATTGATGGATTAAGCGAGTTTGGTATATTCTTCAGAATGTATATGCCAGTTCAGAAATCAACATATGCGGCAGCAGCAGTTATCACATTCATGAATGCATGGAATGCATACATGTGGCCAAAGGTTGTTATGACAGACAACAGAGCACAGACAATGCCAATGCTCATTGCAAATTTGGCAGCTGGATATACAGTAGATTACGGAATGTTGATGATGGGCGTTCTTTTCTGCTCAATCCCAACAATGATTGTATTCTTTGTATTACAGAAACAGTTTGCAGAAGGAATTACAGGTTCAGTTAAATAGTTTGCGTATCTGTAATCATAGGGTGTGCGCAAGTTTTGCGCACACCCTTTTTTCAACATAGCAGATATGATAAGTAATAAAACATGATGAAAGGAATATTATGAGTCAGTTTAATGTAGATAATTTAAAAAATCCTGAGTTTTTTCAGGAAAACAGATTAGAGGCACACTCAGACCATGTAATATACAGGGATGAGAGTGAGGCGCTTCAAAAGAAAACAAGCTACCGCATGAGCTTAAATGGCTTATGGAAGTTTGACTATGCCAAAAACATGGATTTGGCAATGGAAGGCTTTGAAAGCTTAGACTGTAACTGCAAGGAGTGGGATGAGATAAGGGTTCCAGCCCATATCCAGATGGAGGGTTATGGCAACCCACATTATACCAATACCACATATCCATGGGAGGCAACAGAGAAAATCAAACCGGGTCAAATACCTGAAAAGTTTAATCCTGTGGCAAGCTATGTGAAGTACTTCACAATCCCGGAGGAGATGAAGGGACAGAGAATCTGTATATCATTCCAGGGTGTAGAGAGCGGATTTGCAGTATGGCTTAATGGAAGCTATGTAGGCTACAGCGAGAACAGCTTTGACCCTGCTGAGTTTGAGCTTACACCTTTTATAAAGGACGGAGAAAACAAGCTGGCTGTAAGAGTATGGAAATGGACATCAAGCAGCTGGTGTGAGGATCAGGACTTCTATAGATTTTCAGGTATATACAGAGATGTATATCTCTATGCAGTACCAGCCACACATGTATGGGATGTGAGAATTGTACCAACTCTGGATGACAGCCTTAAGAAGGGTACCTTATCTGTAAAGCTTAAGACTGAGGGTGAAGGACACGCAAGACTCTCATTATATGAGGTGGGAAATTTATCCATAAAGGATAACGGCGACAGCAAAAAGCTCATTCATGAGATGGATACAGACCTGGTATCTGATGAGCTTACTGTAGTGTCAGAGCTTGAAAAACCTCTGCTTTGGAGTGCAGAGGAGCCTAATCTCTATGAGCTTAATATAGAAATCTCTGATGACAAGGGACACCTTGTGGAGTATATCTCACAGTATGTGGGCTTTAGAAGATTTGAGA
>CAVFAM010000136.1:0-6547 GCA_963620375.1 Bacteroidaceae bacterium | reverse complement strand
AAATCAGCTTGAGTTTGGCAATGATGTGGTAGAAATCACCAGATTTGACATGACAGAGCTGGTAAGGGGCGTGATTGCTTCATCCTCCCTGCTTATGGAACAGGATGGCATAAGCTTAAAGTTTGAGCAGAAAGAGCCGATATATGTATGGGGTGACGAATTTGAAGTAGAAGAGGTTATCACCAACTATCTGAGCAATGCAATTCATTATGCCCAAAATGAAAAAGTCATAGAAATCTCTTTTGAGCAACGTGATGGAGTGCTTAGAACCAAGGTCTTTAACACAGGAGACAGGATTCCTGAGGATGAGCTGGACAAGGTCTGGATTAAGTTCTACAAGGTGGATAAAGCCAGAACCAGGGAGTACGGCGGCAGTGGAATAGGTCTGTCTATTGTCAAGGCTATAATGGATTCGCTGTACCAGCAGTGTGGAGTGGTCAACCGTGATAATGGGGTAGAGTTTTGGATGGAACTGGAAACTAATAGCTAAAACTGCTTAATTTGATATTGTAAAGATATTTCAAATGTGCTACCATGAATTAAATAGGATAAAAGTCATAGGGGAGAGACATGAAGAAGAAACGTTTTTTAACATTTGCTGTTTTGTTTGCAACTGTTACGTCCTTTACAGGCTGTGGAACACCTCTGTATGAACTGACAGAAAATGAAGAAGCAATAATTGCAAATTATTCTGCCTATGTGATATCTAAGTATAATACATTTCAAAGGGATGGAATGAATTCAGTTGTGCCTGAGATGCAGGAAGAGGACACTGAGAATACTGAGGAGGCTGTCTCTGATACAGAAGCCGCTTCTGATGGGGCAGACAGTGTGCAGACCCTTAGTCTGGCACAGGCACTGAACCTTCCAGAGGGGATAGATGTCACATACGATGGATTTTCAATAGCACCTTCATATAAGGAGGGCAACTACTATGCGCTGGAAGCTGATAGTGGATATTCATATCTGATTATGAATTTTACACTTACAAACAGCAGTGAGGGAGCCTGTGAGCTGGATTTATTCTCAGAAGCACCTAAGTTCTCGGTTGAGATAGATGGTGAAAATCAGATTACAGCAGAGCAGAATTTCCTGACCTACAGTCTGGCAACTTACGAGGGAACCGTTGAAGCAGGGGACAGTGTAGGACTTGTATTGTTATTCTCGGTAAAGGATGACACTGATGAGAGTTCGGTAAGCCCTCAACTGTATATTGATGAGCAGGATGGTACATATTCTGTGAATTTGCAAAATTAACAAAAAAATGAACAAAAATTTAAACATTATGATATAATTTAATTAATAATTATAGTTCGGGGAGGAATTATATGGATACCAATATTCTTTTAGAGTCAGGAACAAATGAGTTAGAGGTGCTGGAATTCACCTTAGGCGACAATCATTACGGAATCAATGTTGCAAAGATTCGTGAAATATTACAGTACATGCCTGTAACACCTGTTCCACACACACACCCTAGTGTAGAGGGAATTTTCATGCCGCGTGATACAATGATTACTGTGGTAAATTTAAAGAGATGTCTTGGACTGCCAGACACAGGCGAAAAGGGATTGTTTATTATTACTAACTTCAATAAACTGGATGTAGCCTTCCATGTTGATGAAGTAATTGGTATACATAGAGTTTCCTGGGAAGCTATTATTAAGCCTGATTCGACCTTAAACGGCAAGGACGGAGCTACAGCAACAGGAGTTATCAAGATGGAGAACAAGCTGGTTGTTATTCTTGATTTCGAGTCAATTGTAGCTGGAATCAGTCCTGAGACAGGACTTAAGGTTTCTGATGTGGATAATATGGATGAGAATTTAGACAGAGGGTCATACAACATCCTCATCGCTGAGGATTCACCACTGCTTAGCAAGCTTATCACAGACTGCCTGCACAAGTCAGGATATACAAAGACTATTGTTACAACAAATGGTCAGGAAGCATGGGACAAGCTGTGTGAATTTAAAGAGGCTGGTACAGTCGAGGAAAATGTTCAGTGTATCATCACTGATATTGAGATGCCGCAGATGGATGGACACAGACTTACAAAACTTGCAAAGAGCGACGATGTTATTAAGCACATACCACTTGTTATTTTCTCATCACTTGTAAATGAGGAAATGCGTAGAAAAGGTGAGCAGTTAGGTGCAGATGCACAGCTTACAAAACCAGAGATTGGACAACTCGTTGAAGCAATTGATAAACTTGTTACCAGATAATAAGTAAAAGTCTAAGGGATGTGGCAATATGCTGCATCCCTTAATGTGCTTTAGTACGCAATATGTATGGTTATGGAGAAATATAATGGGAGATAACAAGATTTCAGAAGATTATCTTGATAATTTATTAAAAAACATAGAGACTAAATCAGAGGTTGACACAATATTTGATGACACAGACAATGACGCATCAAATGATTTTTTGCGCCAGTTTGAGAGTGAGCTGGAGTCAGAAAAGTATTCTGAATTTATCAACGAGTTTGACTTTGATGATGATAAGCCACAGAAGGCTGCTGTAAAGGAGCCTATCATGCACATGCCGGACGATATGGAGGACGTGGTTCCATTAGAGGATATACTGGAGCAGTATGATGAGGCAGAGGCTATGGGCAAGGCTGAGAAAAAACCAGAGGAGAAGCCAGAGCCTGATTTGTCAGAGGATGAAGATGATTTTGGTGATTTGTCAAGTGCAGTGTCAGAGTTTGATTCAACAATCACAGAGGATGGTGAGGAGCCAGACCTGTCAGGCTCCATGGATGGAGAGCTGCTCGATATTTTAGGCGGAGATTCAGAGTTTTCTGATATAGGAGATATGCTTTCGGGTAATGAGGAGACTGTTGCAGAGGACGAGAATAATGTCTTTGATGATTTTGCTGAAAAGGAAATGGGCAGTCAGGAAAAGTCAATAGAGGACACTGTGAACGAGGCACTGGGAATGGATGATGCCTCTGATGATGCCAAGGGAAAAGGCAAAAAGGGCAGGAAGAAAAAGAAAGAAAAGAAATCAGGAGACAAGAAAGAAAGCTTTCTTGACAAGCTCAAGCGTATACTTTTTGGTGATGATGAGGAAGAGGAAGCTGTTGATTTGATTATACCTGATGATAATACAGCAGGTGCGCTGGCAAGCGAGAATGCCCAGATACTGGCAGAGCTTGAGGCGGACGATAAAGAGGAAAAGGGCAAGAAGAAAAAGAAGAAAGAAAAGAAGGAAAAGCCTAAGAAAGAAAAGAAGCCTAAGAAGGTCAAGGAGCCAAAGCCTAAGAAGGAGAAACCACCAAAGGAAGTGGATAATACTCCTCCATTGCCAAAGGCACCGGTTATCATGATTTTTATTATGGTTATCAGTATGACTGTGCTTGTGCTGCTTGGCACCAATCTGCTGACCAAGGGCAACAGTGTGTCTACGGCTGCCAGATACTATAATATGGCCATGGCTGCTGTGGCATCAGGTACACCGGACGCTGATGATATACATCTGTATGCAGAGGCATACAACTATCTGGATGGCTTAAAGCTGGGTGAAGAGGACACAGCCCTTTACAACAAGCTTAAGGTGCTTTCAGCAGTGTCATCTAAGTATGATTCATATGAAGTGTTCCATGAGTATGGCTCAGAGAAGGAGGCGCTGGACGCACTTATTTGCGCAGCTGGCAGATGCGAGCTGAATGCAGATGCAGCACAGGATAATGACTGTGTGAAGGAGCTGGATGAGCTTCGTGCATGTGTGGAGCAGACCTTATCCAGTGAATACAATATGTCATTTGATGAGGCTTTAGAGATATACAATGCTGGAAACAGGACAAAGTATACAACAGCATTATATGAGAAACTACGTGAACTTGGCTTGGAGTAGGATGTTATGATAGCGATAATCGATTACAATGCAGGAAACTTAAAGAGTGTTGAAAAGGCACTGCTTTCACTGGGAGAGCAGTGCGTGATTACACGGGACAGAAATGAGATACTTAATGCGGACAGGGTAATCCTGCCAGGTGTAGGAGCCTTTGGAGACGCTATGGGTCAGCTCAAAAAATATGAGCTTGACAAGGTAATCCATGAGGTCTGCGATTCGGGTATCCCATTTCTGGGCATATGTCTTGGATTACAGCTATTATTTGATGGAAGTGATGAGAGCTCAGGCGTGGAGGGACTCCATGTATTAGAGGGAGATATTTTAAGAATCCCAGATAAGGAGGGACTTAAGATACCTCATATAGGCTGGAACTCACTTGAGCTTATAAATGACGGCAGACTTTTCAATGGGATGCCGCAGAATCCATATGTATATTTCGTACATTCATATTATCTTAAGGCAAAGGACGAAAGCATAGTAAAAGCTGTCACAGATTACAGCACCACAATTCATGCATCTGTGGAAAAGGACAATATCTTTGCCTGTCAGTTCCACCCGGAGAAGAGTAGTACAGTGGGACTTCAGATACTTAAAAACTTTGCAGCGATTCCGGGAGGTAAGAGATAATGTTTACAAAAAGAATTATTCCCTGTCTTGATGTCAATAATGGAAGAGTTGTAAAGGGTGTTAACTTTGTGAATTTAAGGGATGCAGGAGACCCGGTTGAAATCGCAGCAGCCTATGACAAGGCTGGCGCAGATGAGGTGGTATTTCTGGATATCACAGCATCAAGCGACAACAGGGGTACTGTTGTGGATATGGTGCGCAAGGTGGCAGAAAAAGTATTTATACCATTTACTGTAGGAGGAGGAATACGGACAGTAGACGATTTTAAGGCGCTGCTCAGAGAGGGCGCTGACAAAATATCGATTAACTCATCTGCTATAAATACACCACGTCTTATAAGTGATGCGGCAGATAAATTTGGCAGCCAGTGTGTGGTTGTTGCGATTGATGCCAGGCGGAGGGCAGACGGCAGCGGCTGGAATGTATACAAGAACGGCGGCAGGATAGACACGGGACTTGATGCTATCGAGTGGGCTGTAAAGGCAAACGAGCTTGGGGCAGGAGAAATCCTCCTTACAAGCATGGACTGTGATGGAACCAAGGGCGGCTATGATATTGAGCTTACCAGATTGATAGCAGACAATGTTTCAGTGCCAGTTATTGCATCAGGAGGAGCAGGCACAAAGGAGCACTTCTATGATGCCCTGGTTGATGGACATGCAGATGCGGCACTTGCAGCGTCATTGTTCCATTACAAGGAGCTTGAGATAATGGATTTGAAGAATTATCTGGCTGACAGGGGTGTATCTGTGAGAAGATAATTGTGCTGGTACAGAAGCTATAAAGGCAAATGGTTAAATGCCAAAGTATGCAAGAAAAGTTGCCAGTGGCAGGTTTTCTGTGTAGCAGAAATAACTACAAAAGCAAAATAGAAACAGGAAGTATAAAAATATGTCAATGCTTACAAATGACTGGAGCCTGGCTTTAAAGGATGAGTTCAACAAGCCATACTACAGGGATTTATATAAATTCGTAAAAGAAGAATATAGTACAAGAGTAATATATCCACCAGCGGATGATATATTTAATGCGTTGCATTTAACACCGCTTAAGGATGTGAAGGTACTCATACTGGGACAGGACCCATATCACAATGAACATCAGGCACACGGACTGAGCTTTTCTGTCCTGCCAGACCAGAAGGATATACCCCCATCATTGCAGAATATCTACAAGGAACTGCAGGATGACCTGGGCTGTTATATCCCTGACAATGGCTACCTGAAAAAATGGGCAGATCAGGGAGTGCTGATGTTAAACACAGTCCTCACAGTGAGGGCACATGAGCCGAATTCCCATCAGGGAAGAGGCTGGGAACACTTCACAGACGCCATAATACAGGCGGTAAACCAAAAGGACGAGCCAGTGGTGTATATGCTCTGGGGCAAGCCAGCCCAGTCCAAGATACCTATGCTCACCAATCCCAAGCATTTGATACTTAAGGCACCGCACCCAAGTCCACTGTCAGCCTACAGAGGATTTTTTGGATGTAAGCATTTCAGTAAGTGTAATGAGTTTCTTGCACAGAATGGACTTGAGCCAATTGACTGGCAGATTGAGAATTTGTAGTGTTTGGTCGTTTTTTAAGTGCGAATTATAATGAGACGAAATAAGAGATGGGGTTCCATCTCTTATTTTAAGCAAAAAATGAGAAGAATAATTTGAAATAACTTTTAACGGGCTTTGTAACCTTTATTAAATCTTAATTGGTATCATTATTGATTCTGTTTTAATTCCTGAATGAGATAATTTTTTACATCTGTTATATGCTGCCTAAAATAATTTTGATTAGATGCTTCAAAATTAAGTATTCGATTTAATTTATAACATAAGGCGTTCAACAAAATAGGATTCTTTATAACATAAGGATTATTGTCTGAACCTTTATGTTCCTCCAAAATATATTTATCTGTTATTGGTATTGCGTCTGAAATAAAAAATATAGACCTATTTGTTGTTCTGCCTAAATGATAATAGCAGCTTCTTAAATCTCTGTTTGGTTTACTCATGTAACTATTAATTCTATTCATTGCCTGCTGGTCTCTATGAGTTACCTTGC
>CAVFAM010000135.1:0-6569 GCA_963620375.1 Bacteroidaceae bacterium | reverse complement strand
TCCTTGTATACCTTGCCAGCTACTTTTTTCTCTCTGGCAATTATTGTTATTCTCTCACTGTCGTCCCTGACTGGTAACGCAGTATAGGCATCATAGGCTGCCACAAATTCCATGCCGGCAGCTTCTATAATGCTTTTCATCTCATCTAAGCTATAGCTCTTCTGGTAATGAGTCTCACAATATCTCTCAAACCGCTCGTCCTCATCCTTTATAAAAAGAGTCAGGTCATACTCGTTTATTCCTTCCTCTTCATCATAGTAGTTCTCCCAGATGAAGCTGCTGTCCTCACGATTTTCTGCAAAGGTATTCTCCGCCAGAAGCTCCCTGTATTTGTAATCAGGGTTAAAGTCAAATATAAACAGGCCTCTTGGGTCGAGATAGTTGTTCACCAGCTTAAAAACCTGGGTCAGCTCCTCCTCTGACAATATATAGTTTACACTGTCACAGGCGCAGTATACTGCCCTCACCGTACCATACAGCTCAAACTCTCTCATATCCTGATTGAGGTACAGGGTATTGTCCTCACTGTGCTCTCTTGCAATTTCAAGCATCTCCGGGGAATTATCCACTCCAATCAGATCATAGCCATAGCCAGACATGATACGGCACATCTTTCCCGTGCCACAGCCCAAATCCAGAAGCAGTCCGTCATTAATTCCATATTGGCTGAGTATATCCCTTATATACTCACACCATTCCTCATAAGGAACATTATCCATAAACAGGTCATACACCTGTGCAAAACTTGTATAGCTATCCATATTCTCTCCTATTTTCCTCATAATACTAACAACTTTTTATAGGAAAAGCAAGGTTGATTATTATCTGCTAAACCTTTATAATTCTCTTATGATTGATAATTACGAACACTTTATAACAAGAAATATTAAAGCCTTTTACAAACGAAGACTTTTTTCACCCATAGTATATCTTGTGCTGCTTCTGTTATCATGGCTTATCCTGCCTATGCACAGCATGCTGCTGCCACAGACAGTTTCAGATGGTGTGACCTTTGCAAATATTTATAAAAACACAGACCGCTATGTAAAGTTATCCTTCAAAGAATTAAACTTTACGGGCTACACCAGCGAAAAGCACGATACTACAGAGGGCTATTTTTACTATGGTGAATACTGCAATGAGCTTGTCATAGTCCTGCTCTCCCCAAAGACCTGTGAGGAGGGACTTCCAACCATTACAGATATACAGGTCACAGGCAAGATGGTCAAGGGACAGCGCTCCTACACCCAGCTTTTGTCTGATCTGGCAAAGGACTTGTCATGGACCACTGACGGCATATCAGGCCAGCTGCCTAAGTACTTTTTCAGTGAGCCGGACTATCATATGCGGTCAACCATATTTATGTTTGTTGCCTTTTTCGGCACAGGCTTGTATGCGCTCATATGCCTGATTTTATATTTACTGTATATTAAATTTCCAGTTCTGTCACCAACCTGTCAGAACCTTATGGTTTTCGGCCATCCTATCAGGATGCTTGAGGAGGCAGAGGAGGAGCTTGCCACACTTCCACAGCTGGCAACCGAGGATATGTTCATCACTGAGCATTACTTCATACTGACATCCCCTTATGGAAATGCAGTTGTGCCTATACAGGAAATATTATGGATTTACAAGTATTCTACCCTGCACAAGTTTCTGTGGTATCACTTTAGTATCTCCTATACCCTGCATATCACGGCAAACAAGCACCTGTACATTCATTGTCCGAAAAATACCAAGTCAGACATCGATGGTATTATTGACTACCTGGCAGAGGCTAATCACGATATTCTGGTTGGCTTTAACGAGGAAAACCGTCTCAAGGTGCAGGCAGTCCAGGGTAAACCACTACACATCGAAAAGCTGAAGGCTTTTCTGCATAGAAAAATATAACTCCAGAGCGCAGGTTTTCCCTGTGTCTGGAGTTATTTTTAAAACAGGCTTAAGCCCTTTTCATACTCAAAATCCTCAAAGGCTTCCTGAAGCTGCTCTATAAGCTCATTCTGCTCATTTGTCAGATGGCATTCCCTAAGCTCATTTAGTGCCTCCTCTATCATTGCCACATTGTAGCGCTCAAAGCCCTCCTTAGCCTTTTCAAACAGCTCGCTCACATACTCCTCAGTCATTTTCATCCTAAATACACTGGATTTTCCCTTGTCGAGCTTTTCCTTTATTGATTCAATCTCCTGGGATGTCATCTCAAGAGCTACCTCAACGTCCTCCATAAAGTCTGCCAGGTGCTCATCCAGAAACTTCGTATTATTGCACTTAGCCGCCATCTCTATGATTTCGGCATGGGTTCCTATCCTGTTTTTCCCCAGCTGCTTACTAATGCCCTTGATACCATGAACCTTGATTCTGAACTTGTCAAAGTCATCATTATAATACTCTAAAAGGTGCTCTCTTATATCCGAGACTTCCTTTTCATAGCTCTTGAGGGAAGTATAATATGCAGCAAGCTTCTCCTCTCTGTCAGGCTTTGGCGCTGCGTCCATGTACACTGTCTTTGCCTGCTTACGGTATTCCTCCGGCAGCAGCTGCTCAATAACACGCTTTAACCTCTCAAGCTCTATCGGCTTGGCAAGGAACTCTGTAAAGCCGCTCTTTTTGCTCTCCTGCTTTCTCTCATCGGTTATATCCGCAGTCAGCATTACAAGTGGTGTATCACACATCTTCTGTATCTCTTTTGCCGCTTCCTCACCTGTCATGCCGGGCATCATCTGGTCTAAGATAATTAAATCATATTTTGCATTTTCTACTGCACTGACAGCCTCTCTTCCACTGCTCACCATGTCAAGCTTAAACTGCCATGGTCTCACCATCTCCTTAAATATCTTAAGATTTACAGACATGTCATCTGCCATAAGCACCCTCGCCTGTGGATATATCCAGGAAGGTCTGGCTATGTCAAAATTACTCGGCAGGGCAGCCATAGAGTCAGAATCCATGGAAATAGGTGCTCTCACACTGTCCGCTACAGCGTCCAGATATATAACAGCAGTCATGAGTGTGCCAGTCTTTCCATCACTCTCCGCACTTATACTGCCGCCCATCTTTTCACAGAGCTGCTTTACAATAGGCAGTCCAAGCCCGGTTCCCTCATAAGTGCTGTCTGTGCCATAGGATACATAGTTTTCAAAAATAGAATCCTTATAGTCCTCTTTTAAGCCAGTACCAGTGTCCTTTACAAGAATTGTGAGCCTTACCTTATCATGGCTTATGTAGGCACAGTAGACATCCAGCCTGATTTCGCCCTCCCTGGTAAATTTAATGGCATTTGATAAGAGGTTCTGGACTATCTCCCTCACCCTCAGCTCATCACCTACAAGGGTGCGTGGGTGCCTGTCATGTATGTTAAGATAGAATTTAACAGGCTTTGATTTAAGAATCATGGAGCAGTTATGTGCCTGATTTGTAAATAAATCATCCATATCAAACTCACTGTGCTCCAGATCCAGCCTGCCCTTGTCAAGCTTTGAGAAATCCAGTATGTCATTTACTATGTCAAGAAGCTGGGTACCAGCCTCCCTTATCTGGTATACCATGTTTCTGTTTTTAAGCAACATGTCGTTTTTACTGAGCAGGATGTCGCTTCCCCCGATAATGGCATGGAGCGGACTCCTCAGGTCATGGCTCATATTTGCAAGAAACTCACCCTTAAGCCTTGTCTCGTTTTCTGCCGCCTCCTTAAGGGTTTCCATCTGGCTGACCTTTTCCTTCTCCTCTGTTATGTCAACAGATGTGAGAATATAGCCCCTGATTACCCCTTTTTGTGTCACTGCGCTGACACTGATACGGTAGTATCTTCCCCTGTACTCTTTCTCGCAATAATCGTTATTATTGTCAATCCAGCTCTTAAGGGACACATTCCTGTATTTCTCTACCAGCTCAGGGAAATCCTCATTAGCCCTGGCATTTGCCTCCAGAAAATTATATCTGGCATCATAGATTACTGCCACTATGTCAGAATTCATAAAATAGGTTGATTCCAGCCTGTAACGGGGCTCCTCCAGATTGTTGGTTCCCAGCAGATACATAATGAGCACACTGCTTATGGAAAAGGCTGCCGGCAGAAGCACCACATCCCTAATCCCTGTGAAAGTAATGACAAGCATGGTGGCGGTGGGCACAAGTATTGCCATATTAAGCACTCCATAGGTCATATACTCCGTCCTGGTATAGTGCTCCCTCCTGTAGTCATACACACTGCCAATTATTATAAACATAATGAGTACATTGATTACCCCTGTTGTAACACTGGCATAATCCTCCCCAGACATGTACATGACAACAATCACTACATCTGCCATTACAAGTGTGGTAAAGCTTAAGATAATGAACCAGAGTCTGGTTCCATGTCTCATGAAGTCTCTTTCGTAATAAAATACCAGATACAAAAGCTGAATCATCAGAAGTCTCTTGAGTACCAGAATCACCTCTGTATATCCCGCAGCATAGTCTATTATCATATAAAAATTATACAGGCACACCATTCCAAGAGCCAGAGGCAGAAGCCTGTGGCTGAAGGAATGGAAGCCTGTATATACATAATAGTGCAATGTAAACAAGGAGATAGCAAGGCATACCAATAGATAAACAATCATATTATCCTACCTCTTTCTCAAATAGTATTCTCTCAATTTCAGATATTATATACACAGCCTTGTAAGGTCTGGCAATATATCCTGCTGCACCGATTTCCCTGCAGGTAATGACAGTCTGCCTGTCAGTAATTGCAGACACAAACAGAATAGGTATATCCCCATCTGTTATGAGATTTATCTGGTTTGCAGTCTCCACACCATCCATCTCAGGCATGTCAATATCCATAAGGATGATGTCCGGCTTGTCCTCTTTTCCTGCAATATATGACACAGCCTGCCTGCCAGATTTGAGGAGGATAACATCATACTTGCTGCTTAAGATATCCTTTAACATATGAAGATTAGTCGCCATATCGTCAACCACCATGACCTTATAGCGTATCTGCTCTTCCTCTTTTATCATTTCCTGTCGTTCTGCTTCGCTCTTTTGTCTGAACTCCTCTGTCGCATCAGAATCCCCCGGCAGAATCGTAATATTAAGATTAGCCCTGTCCGCCAGGTCTATGTCTGAGCCATCATCAATAGTTCTCACAACCGGTCTTAAATTGTGACCACCTATATTGTCAACAACTATAGCTCTCCTGCCATCTGACAGCTTAATCTCAGTTCCCTTTGGATACAGCGGCACCAGCTGTAAAAACTTCTCAACAACATATCTGTCAAACATGATGCCACAGGCACCCATCAGATACTCCGCAGCCTCGCTTGGGCAGTAGCCATCCTTATAAGGCCGCTTTGATGTGAGTGCATCATATACGTCACAGACATGAAGCACTCTCACAAATATAGACTGCTCCTCTCCGTATATTCCATTCGGATATCCGCTTCCATCATAATTTTCATGGTGCAGCAGCACAGCCTGCTTCACATGGGCAGACACCTCATAGCTGTCCTTAATCAGCTCATAGGACTTAATAGGATGAGTCTTTACCAGCTTGTACTCCTCAGAGGTAAGCCTGCCCGGCTTATTTAAAATCTCCTTTGGAATAGTAAGCTTGCCCAAATCGTGTAAAAGGGCTGCTGTGGTTAAAATCTCCAGATCCCTCTCACTCATCTCAAGTCCCATACCAAGCACACAGCACAGGACTGCCACATTTACAGAGTGTGCATATGTGTAATCGTCATAGGAACGAAGGTCTGCCATGTCAAGGGACACCCTGCCCTCTGGCAGAATAGCTGCAACAATCTGCTTTGCCACATCTGCAAGCCTGTCTATGTCACAGTCCTTCACACATTGCTCTCCCTCATGCCTGAGCATTTGTGGGATAACAGTCTCGATATCTATATCATTTGAAATATCATCATCTATATATACAGCGGCAAAACCATATTCCTTCAGCCTCTGTATATAGTTTGCCGTAAGCTCACAGCCTCCACCAATCACAGTTCTTCCCTGGCTGTCATATAAGTCATACGCCAGGTGCATACCTGGTCTGGCATCATCTATAGCGACATAGCGCATATGTTTCCTCCCGTTAATCCCGCTTTATCATGTGTATAGGTAAGAGCTTTGCTACATTATAACCAGATATACTGCAGCTAAAGATATAACAATCTGGATAATTGCAAAACGAAATACAACCTGTGCATTTGACCAGTCCTTTTTCTTTCTCACATGGTCATGAATAGGTGTAGTCGTGTTCTTCAAAATATGTATCTTTAAAAATCTGAGCAGTGATACCTTAACCAGTCCAAGTCCTCCGTCAATTATCAGTACACAGGCTGCAAGCAGATAAAGGAATGGGCTGTGGCTCTTTAAGGCAACGATTGCAATAAAGATACCCATGGCACGGCTTCCTGCATCTCCCATCAAGAGCTTGCTTGGTGTGGCATTGTACCACAGATAGCCTAGAATACATACTGCAAAAAGCAGTATTGTGTAATTAAATCCGTCATCCACGCCAAGAATATTATCTATCACAAAGAAGGTCATGATAGTAATAATTGTGAGTGTTCCAGACAGAC